>CAJKZL010000047.1 GCA_905204385.1 uncultured Odoribacter sp.
GGGCATGGACGTACTTTTTGAAGGTAGTTTATTTTCAGGACAGGAAACCCTATTGGAAATGAGCCTGATCATCGTCATCGCGATATCGATGCTTTATTTTATACTTGCCGCCCAGTTCGAATCCCTGGGCCTGCCTCTGATCGTCCTCATCGAAATTCCGATCGACATCTCTTTCACCGTACTTTGCCTGTGGCTGTTCGACATTTCCCTGAATCTGATGTCTATGATCGGACTCATCGTGATGAGTGGAATTATCATCAATGACTCCATTCTGAAAATCGATACCATTATCCGGCTCGAAAAAGAAGGCTATCCCCTACTCGAAGCCATCCATGAAGGCGGTATCCGCCGGCTGAAACCCATATTGATGACCAGTCTGACAAGCATTGTCGCCATGATCCCCCTGCTGTGGGGAAACGACATCGGTTCGCAGCTACAACGTCCCCTGGCAGTCAGCATGATCAGCGGCATGAGCTTCGGAACGCTGGTAAGCCTCTACTTCGTTCCTTTATGTTACTATTTCATCCGGAAGCGACTGAAGCGGAAAATAATTTAATTTTTTCCTAAACTCTTCCCGGATTCGGCGTTTATCAGGTTTTATACTTAATTTTAGCAGGTCTAAAACTAAAATGATGATGAAAACCTTTTTTCACTTATTTGCAACCGTTGGAGTTGTACTAGCGGGTACGTGCTTTAATCCCTGCCAGGCGGAAAGCGTCCAGGGAAACGCTAACGATAAAAAAACAGAAAACGGAAAGAACGCTATCACCGCTTACTTTTCGGAATATCTTTCCGGGAAAACCGGTCGCTATCAGGCAAATCGTCCCATTAAGCTTTCGGACATCGGAAGACAGCAAACAGAAGTCTGGGAAGCCTGGAAAAAAGCCAATGCACTTTTCGTCGAGGAGAAATTAATAGAACTGTCGCCCCTCGATCCAGCCCACTCCGGCCGATGGGCGCTCCCTGCCGGGTTGGAACCTAATGCCACCATGCCTTATTACTGGGGAAGTAAAGGAACTTCCCGTCCAGAAAACGGTTATCCTCTGTTCCTCTATATGCATGGATCGGGCGATAAGCAAGCGGAATGGCAAACCGGAATCAAAATCTGCCAGGGCTTCGAAGATGCCCCCTCGGCTTACTTCATCCCTCAGATACCCAACATGGGCAACTATTACCGCTGGTGGCAAAAATCAAAGCAATTTGCCTGGGAAAAGTTGCTGCGTCTGGCCTTTGTCAGCGGTGAGATCGATCCCAACCAGGTTTATTTCTTCGGCATTTCCGAAGGAGGATACGGCAGTCAGCGCCTGGCTTCTTTCTATGCAGACTATCTTGCCGCGGCAGGACCGATGGCAGGCGGAGAACCCCTGAAAAACGCTCCCGTGGAAAATTGCCGGAACATTGCTTTCTCC
The DNA here is from genome assembly GCA_905204385.1 of uncultured Odoribacter sp. The sequence goes on from CAJKZL010000047.1 coordinate 1,410, forward strand.
CTGCGCACAGGAGCCCGGGATGCAGGCTTCTACCGGAATAAGCTTACCCAATACACTAAAGAGGAATTCGAGCGGCTGCAAAAACTTCATCCGGGAAACTATATCCACCGCATCGAATTGATCCCGGGCATGGGACACGGCATCGACTACCGTCCCACCACACCCTGGCTCAAACAATATGTCCGCAATCCTTACCCGAAAGCCGTCAACTGGGAAAATTTTGAAATGGACGGTCTTTACCGGCAAGGATTTTATAATCTGTTTGTTGAGGAACGCTCTAACGATGACGAAAACTCACGCACCTACTATGAAATGGACATCAAAGACAACAAAATATCGCTCAAAGTCGACCTGGTGACCTATGAAGCTGCAGAAACCGATCCGCATTGGGGCATCGAATTAAAAAGTAAAAAGCATTATCGCCCCGCCACCAAAGGAAAAGTGATCGTCTATCTGAATGAAAAACTGGTGGACCTCAACAAGAAAATCACCCTGACCGTCAATGGCAAAAAAGCTTTCCAAGGTGTGGTAAAACCTGAACTCAAACATCTGGTAAACAGTTGTGCCGCCTTTTTCGATCCCGAAAGACTATACCCCGCAGCCATTGAAGTGGATATTGCCGACTTGCAATAAACATTTATAATCTATCGATCCGGGGGACATTTCCTGAATACCGCTCCCAAAACGAACCGCCGAGGCTACTCCCATTCCGATAGTCCCCGGCGGTTCGATGTAAAAGCTATCTTTACCCCGGCGCTCAGTCTATTGGAAAAGACAACAATCTCTTTTTAAAGCAAGTGGACAAACGATGTCTCAAAAGCGATGCAGGACAACGCTCCCTCAATCCCTAAGGTTATCGATTATAATAAAGTTCAGTTACACTTGGCTTTGTATCCGGTTTGCACTATCTTTGCTCTACTAACCGTTAAGACCGACTATTATGGATTTTGTCATGGAACCGTTGCCCCGCCGCCTTCCGGTCGGTATTCAGAGCTTTGAATACATCCGGCGCAATGATTATGTGTATGTGGATAAGACGGCTTTCCTCTACCGTCTGGTGAATCAGGGAAAGCCCTATTTTCTGAGCCGTCCGCGTCGTTTCGGGAAAAGCCTGTTCCTGTCGACCCTCGAAGCCTATTTTCTCGGCAAGCGCGACTTATTCCACGGTCTTGCCATCGAACGGTTCGAATCCGAATGGGCTCAGCATGCCGTGCTTCATCTCAGTTTGAACGCCGAGCGCTATGACACTGCCGACAGCCTGCGGGGTATACTGGAATACCAGTTGGGCGAATGGGAAAAAATCTACGGAGCAAGCGATACCGCCACCAGTTATTCCACCCGTTTTATGAGCGTGATCCGCCGGGCCAGCGAGCAGACGGGGCGCGGAGTAGTGGTGCTGATCGACGAATACGACAAACCGCTCCTGCGCAGTTTCCACGATGAAAACCTGCAGGAGGAGTTCCGGCAAATACTCACTGCTTTTTATACCGTATTGAAAGATGCCGACCCCTGGCTCCGTTTTGTCTTTATCACAGGAGTGACGAAATTTGCACAGATGGGCATCTTCAGCAACCTCAACCAGCTCAGCGACATTAGTTTCGATGCAGATTTCGCTGCCCTTTGCGGAATGACACGTACGGAAATCGAAGCCACCTTCCGTCCGGAAATCGAACGCATGGCCACCGAACGCGGAAAAACCTACGGCGAAATCATGGATGAAATGACTCGTCTCTATGATGGTTACCGCTTTTCGGAGACTCCGATGGAGGGAATGTATAATCCGTTCAGTGTGCTCAATGCCCTGACAAAACGCACTTTCCGTAACTACTGGTTTTCTTCCGGCACACCGACTTTCCTGGTGGAAATGTTGCGCAAGACGGATTTCGACCTGCGCGAGCTGGATGGCATCCGGGTGTTGGCTGCCTCGCTCACCGACGACCGCGCCGATGTGAACAACCCTGTGCCCATGATCTACCAGAGCGGTTACCTCACCATCAAGGACTACGACGAACGTTTTCAGGAATATACGCTGGGTTTCCCCAACGAGGAAGTGAAATACGGATTCCTCAATTTCGCGGCTCAGTTTTACACCCCGGTGCGCGAATCCGATACGGCTTTCTACATCGGTAAGTTTATCCGCGAACTTGAAACGGGCGATGCCGAGGCTTTCCTCTCGCGCCTTAGGGCTTTTTTTGCGGGCATCCCTTATGAACTCAACGACCGCACGGAGCGTCACTATCAGGTGGTGTTTTATCTGGTGTTCCGGTTGATGGGGCAATTTGCAGAGACGGAAGTACGCAGTGCCCACGGGCGTGCCGATGCCATCGTCAGGACGGCCGACTACCTGTTTGTCTTCGAATTTAAGCTCAACGGCACCGCCGAAGAAGCCTTGCAGCAGATCGGTGACCGCGGCTACCTCATCCCTTTCACAGCGGACAGTCGTCGGCTGGTAAAGATCGGCGTAGAGTTCGATGCCGCGGAACGTAACCTCGGCCGATGGATCATTGTGGAAGAAAAGTGATGCGAGAAGACGGGGCATTCGGGGCACTTCGGATAACGCATTTGCCTCGTTCCTGTGGATCACTTCTGTGCTTGATTATTTCAGCAAAGGCAACCGGCTCAGCATATTCCGGATGCGGATAGCAGTGCGGGGCATCGGTTCGGCAATGGTGAGGCCCACCAGTTCTTTTTCGGCGGCAATGTCATCGATCACACGGATTACTTCATCTATTTTCATGCCATTGGGATCTGTCCCCACGGCGGCAACGATTTCAGCCGGGTCCAGCACGTCGAGATCGAAATGAACAAGCACTTTCGAGGCACCGCAGTTTTTTAGCCATGTCCGGATGGCATCGCTGTTGGCGGCAACTTCTTCGGGAGTGAAATGGCTGATGCCGTATTGCTTCTGACGGGTTTTAATTTCCTCGCGTTCCCAATTACGCAGGCCAATGAACAATATTTTCGAGGGATCGATCCGGGCGGGTAACTGCGCAAGGATTTTCCGGTCGCCGTATCCCATGCAGGCAGTAACAGCCATAGCATGAAAGCCGGGATAAGCATCTCCGGGCAGGGTGATGTCGGGGTGGGCGTCCATCCAGATCACAGCCACATCTCCAGCGTATTTTGCGGCAAGCCAGGTGAAGGGCACTACACTGACGGAACAATCTCCGCCGAGGGTAACAATCCGGGTGGGATTGCGGGTCTGCAACAGTTCCAGGGCAGCTTTCGTCTGGGCGGCAATTACGTCGCGGTCGAGCACCCCGTCTGTCACCCGACGTTCAGCCGCCTCTGTAGAGACAGGCACCACCAGTGTTTCCTGGCCGCTGTCCGGAGCAAGGAAATTCAATAACTGGGCTCCCAGGATATATCCTCTCGAAGCATCCTCCGGATTTTTCACTTCCGGAATCCATCCGGCAATGTCCCCGCCCTGCCATTGCGGATAAATTAAACGGACGGCAGATGTTTCCTTTTCCATATTTTCATGATTCGTTAAAGCAGTTTCCTGCGCGTTCAAAATGTTTATGCCCAGTAATAATGCGGCTGATACCAGAATTTGTTTCATCTTCCGTAAATATTAAATGAGAATAGCGGATCGTTTATTTCCTGAAGTCAAAATTAAACTGTCCGCTACAAGCAAACAAGTACTGCTGAATGATTCAGGTAATGATAAAATAAGCACATAAGGATAAATTTATCACTATATACCGATTTTTACCCTGTATACTTATCTTTGTACGGATAAAAACGACAACGATGTACGAGAAAAAGATCCCTTTTGATATTGACTGCGGCATCCGGATCGCCATGGACGTGATCGGCGGCAAATGGAAAAGCTGCATCATTTCTGAACTTCGTGACGGAACCAACCGGCCCAGCGAACTCCACAAGCTGTTCCCGGAAGCGAATGCCCGGGTGATTAATCAGCAACTCCGTGAGCTGGAGATACACGGGATCATCCGGAAGAAAATCTTTGCCGAGCTGCCGCCGCATTCGGAATACTCTCTTACCCCTGTCGGCAGAACCCTCCTTCCTGTTATCGAACAGCTTGAAAAATGGGGCGATAGTTTCCGCCCTGCCATGAAAAAAATCCTGGGGCTGGATTAACTTCCGGGGAAGGGGAACAACGGTTCCGGACAGATTCGGTGCCATATATTTACAACCGCCACCATACGGTTTTCTGGCGCTTTATTTCGGTAAATCCGCAGCGTTGCAGGATGCGTTGCGAAGCGAAGCCGCCCAGGTCGGTTTCTGCTATGATATGGGAGACATGATCCTGTGCCAGGGCCCATTTGCACAGGGCTTCTGCTGCTTCTGTCATATAACCCTGATGTTCAAACTCTTTTCCTAAGCCGTAACCGATTTCCACCTCCTGCTTTGCGTCCGGAATACCTTTAAAATCAGCACTGCCCACAACAGTCCGGTCTGTTTTGCGGATCAGGAGCCAAAAGCTATGCCATAAATAATCGTCCGGATTTTTTCCGTTATTTCCAATTGTCCTTTCACTATGGTGAGGAAGATACTTTCCAGCGGTTCCGCCCGGTAAGTACATCTCAGTTCCTGTTCAAGAGCCGGAAGGTTTTCGGCCCACCACCTTAATCGATAAGGGAGCAATGGCACCAGTTCAAGACGTTTTGTATTCAGCATCAGGATAACAATTTTTCAAAAACGGGTTTCACCCGGCACAGGCAGAAAGGATATCCTGCGGGGGCAGGCACGACTCTCCGGACATCCCCGTGGGCTATCGGTCGCCTGCAGCGATCAGGGTAACCAATTTCCTGGTTGCGTTAGAAGGCCCGTAACCGGAGTGGACTTTTTCCTCTATGTAACGGAATTGTTTTTCATCCAGTATGTCGATGGTCAGCATATATACCTCTTTATTATTCTGTCTGCTCTGGAGTTTTAAGGCCGATGGACGGGTTTCCTGAATTTTGTATTGGCTTATAAATTTCCAGTTTCCTTTTTCCCCTTCTTCACGACCGAACATTTCTTTGTAAGTGCTGTCTCTCAGATATATTTTCCGTCGCTTCCCGTTACCGGTAAAAGCCTTTATGGCAGCATCGGTCAGTTTCAGTGTCATAACGGAATCATCCGACGTTTCGATGACGTATTCGACATTTTGTATTTTCCATTTTTTACTACATAGTAATTCCTTTTTGGGCCGGATGAGCTCTTCTTCTGCCGCCTTTTGTTTTGCCTGCTCAGCTAAATAGCGTTCCTGCTCTATCCTTTTCTCTTCCTGCATTTTTGCAGAAAACAGGATTTGATCGTAGGTATAATCGCTGAGATCGTTGTTTTCCGTTGCATGGTTTTGAATATAATCCTTTATTAACCGGAATTCTTCGGGAGATACTTCTTTCTGGATTTCCTGGTAATCCTTTTCTTTGGAAGAGGGATTGTATTTTTTATCCAGTGCGGAGGAACAAGCCAGTGTTCCGAATGCCAAAGTGCTGAAAATAATTAATTTGATCAGATAATAATTCATCGGATATTGTTGTTTTGAGTTAAGGGGAGCAAAAATACGATTTTTTTATATTATTCAATTCGGACAGAAAAGCAGCAAACGGAAAAGGTAAAAGATCGGTCTGTATAATAGCCCGAAAGACAGGTCCCCGTGAGCTAAAATAAAATCAGTTTATACAGGGATTTTCGTTGAAACAATTATTTTTGCACCGAAATTGTAAGTATTCACACTTTGGGAACAATTCTTAAATTTATACCGGCCTGATATTAGTCTCATAGACCACAGGCTAATGGTTCTTTCGTTCGGGTAATTCTTCCCGGACAGGTTTTTCATTTCATTCACGGTATGGTCTTTTAAGGGTAGCAGTAGTTGCTGTTGCAGCTTATGGTAATGTTTTGAGTTTACCAGAGGAAGGATTATGCTGTGGATATAATAAAAAATTTCAAAGAATATCAGGCACAGTATAAATGATGAAAACCTCGCCCGGAAGTATGCTTTTGGTGCTGAAGCAGCACGGAAAAACAGAGTGGAATTGGATTACTGGACTCAGTTGTTTTTTTATAGGTATATAAAGATTTAGTCCCTTTGACGTGCGGGAAGCCCGGGATTTTTGTCGTGCATTAGAATCCCGGTTCCCGTCAAAGTTCTTGCCGTATTTTTATGAAAAAGGGTTGGTATTATACTCTTGGTTAGATCTTAATGAAATATTGTTGAAATAATAATTTCGTCCTGTTAAAACAATTGTTTCATTACCCTGTAGCAGGTGGTCTTGCAGCAGAATTATATTGAGCTTTTGAGAAAATCTATTTGAGCCGTACAGCAATGGGAGGGTAGGGCTTTTGACTTACCTTTGTATTGGTAATTAAAACGAATAGAAATAAAAATAATAGAGTTATACCATGAAAACAAACCTGAATTTCAATCTATTTACACCGACCAAGCTGTTGTTCGGCTGTGGGAAACTCGATGAATTGGGCGATCAGACCCTGCCGGGCCGGAAAGCCCTGTTGTTGATCTCCAACGGTAAATCTGTCCGAACCACCGGAACGCTCGACCGTGTCACCGGGCAACTCGGCAAAGCCTGTGTGGAATATGTGATTTGCGCCAATATTCACGAGAATCCCTCGAAAGAGGTCGTCATGGAAGCTGCTGCCGTGGCCCGTACGAACGGTTGCGACTTCATTGTGGCACTGGGCGGTGGTGCCGTACTCGATTCTGCTGTCGCGGTGGCTGCGATGGCGACCAATTCGGGCGATCTGTGGGATTACGTCGAAGGCGGGACAGGCAAGGGGCTGCCTTTGCAACAACCGGGGCTACCCATCGTGACGATCGCCACGACTTCCGGCACCGGGTCGGAAATCAACTGTTGGGGCGTGATTTCCAACCATGCCACCAACGAAAAAATCGGTTTCGGCCGTCCCGAACTCAATCCCGTGCTGGCCGTCGTCGATCCCGAATTGATGCGCAGTGTCCCGGCAGAATATACCGCCTACCAGGGTTTCGACGCACTGTTCCACAACACAGAGGTGATGATCAGCCGTTTTGTCAATGTGTTGAGTGAAACGATAGCTCTTTCGGCCATCGAACACATCGCCCGTTATTTGCCCCGGGCCGTGAAGGACGGCAACGACCTGGAAGCCCGTGAGGGAGTCGCCTACGGCAGTACGATAGCCGGTCTTACCATGCAACTGACCAGTACCACGGCGGAGCATTCGATGGAACATGCTATGAGCGCCTACCACCACAATCTGCCGCACGGTGCGGGATTAATTATGATTTCCAACGAGTTTTACCGCTTTTTTATCGAGCGTCATGCCTGCGATGAACAGTTTATAAAGATGGCCCGGGTGATGGGCATGCCCGGAGCGGATAAACCCGAGGATTTCCTCACGGCACTTGCCGCATTGCAGCGGGCCTGTGGGGTGGATAACCTGAAGATGAGCGATTACGGTTTCACTCGTGGGGAGTGCGATACCCTGGCCCGTAATGCCCGCGAAACGATGGGCGGACTGTTTGCCGCTAATCCCTGTGAGATGACGCACGAGGATTGTACGGCGATCTTTGAAAAGGCATATCGCTAGGAAGCGGCCTTTGAGCTTCACGGTAATGCTGCCGTGGGGCTTTCCCCGGAATTTACAGTATGAACAGATAACGAAAAGAAATGAATTATGAAAAAAGTATTGGTCATATCGTCGAGTCTCCGCTCGCGGAGCAACTCGGAAGCATTGGCGGATGCATTCATTCGCGGAGCTGCCGATGCCGGAAATGAAGTGCAGAAAATAACCCTCAAAGACAAGGAGATTCGTTTTTGCAAAGGCTGTCTTGCTTGCCAGCAAACACAGCGTTGCGTTATCGAAGACGATGCCCCTGCCATCGTGGAAAAGATGCACGATGCCGACGTAATCGTGTTTGCTACGCCCATCTACTACTATGAGATGTGCGGCCAGCTCAAAACTCTGCTCGACCGCGCCAATCCGCTCTATTCGTCCGATTATCGTTTCCGCGATATTTACATGCTGACCAGTGCGGCTGAGGATGAAAAGCATGTGCCGGAACGTGCCGTTGCAGGACTCACGGGATGGATCGACTGCTTCGGGAAGGCCCGGCTTGCCGGAACAGTAATCGCCGGAGGAGTCGCCGGACCGGGTGAAACAGAAGGACATCCTTCGTTGAGACGTGCATACGAAATGGGAAAAGCGGTCGACTGACGCCCCGCTACAGGACCGACGGTGACGGAAAAACAGTCCACGTAGTTGGAGGAATCGCTTGCTTTAGAAACAGAACGGTTTAATGCTTCACAAGGTCTGTCTCCGGTTTTATATGTGACCGGACTGTTACCGGGCGTCTTTCCGGCAAAAGCAATCCACTAAATGGTCGTCGATAAACCCCGCTGCTTGCAGGTGGGCATAACAAATGGTGGTTCCGAAGAACTTGAATCCCCGTTTTTTCATATCCTTGCTCATGGCATCGGATTCGGGCGAGGAGACAGGGATTTCACTCAAGGATTGAAAAGTGTGAATGATCGGTTTCCGGACGGGAAAGAACGATAAGGTGTAGTTATAGAAACTACCGAACTCCTTTTGTATGGCAAGGAACAGCCTGGCATTCGTAATGGTCGAGCGGAGCTTCAAACGGTTCCGCACGATGCCGTCGTATTGCATCAGTCGTTCCACATCCTCTTCGGTCATTTGTGCCACCTCTTCTGCGTTGAAATCGCAAAAAGCTTTGCGATATCCCTCGCGCTTTCTCAGAATGGTGATCCAACTCAATCCGGCTTGGGCACTCTCTAACACGAGAAACTCGAACAATGTTTTGTCGTCGGTTACCGGTTTCCCCCATTCTTGGTCGTGATATTTCACATATAACTCGTCGGTTCCGCACCAACCGCAACGTCCGTTTACTATATTCTGCATATTTGTGGTTTATTCAACCAAAGGAACCGTCCCCTTGATTGAAAAAAAAGAAACCCTTCGGGTTTCTTTTTTTTCTGTGGTAGCACCTGGAATCGAACCAGGGACACAAGGATTTTCAGTCCTTTGCTCTACCGACTGAGCTATGCCACCATCGTTTTGTTTGCGTGTGCAAAGGTAGATGTTTTGTTTTAATGTGCAAATAATTTTGAATGAAAAAATCATTTTTTTTCTTCAGTGAAAAATAATCGGCTTATTTCTTTTCTGGTAATGAATAAATTAGTTTATATTTGTGCCCATAGAAGAATCTTAGTTTTGTATTTTTGTAACTAAAAATGTCTTACTACGTACCCTTCTACATGTTTAATTTTTTTTAATTTTTTTATTGTGAATATTTTTGTAGCAAAAATGAGTGCCGTTACCACTAGTGACGACCTCGCAGCTCTTTTCGGAGAACATGGTACAGTTTCTTCTGCAAAAGTCATCATGGACAAGGAAACCGGAAATTCAAAATGCTTTGGTTTTGTAGAGATGGAAGATGAAACTGAAGGGATGAATGCTATTAATGCCCTCAACGAAACCGAATTTCAGGGAAGAAAGATTGTGGTGAAAAAAGCACGTCCCAGAGAAGAAGGGGAAAACAGAGGTTACCGGTCATTTGCACCGCGTGGAGGAGAGAGAAGATTTAATTCGAATCACTAATGAAGAAGGGTACTGAGAGCTGATTCAGCTCTCAGTTTTTATATTTGGCTTTCAGGTAGGCATATAACACTTTATGCAAAAGGGCGGCTTCAGCTCTTTCCGATTCCGGGAGTTCGGGGCCGATTTCAATAGCATTGCAGGCATCGGCAATTTGCTCGTCCTTATCGACAAAGTCCGGTTCATTTTCTTCCAGGTAATAGAGGTCCGACAGTTGCATTTTTTCCAGGCATTCTATGGCGAGACTTCGGGCCTGCAAGCGGTTTTCATCCCGGTAACGAGCCAGAAACACTTCAATGACCGCATCGGTGAAATAGTCGCAGAAATAGTGCAATAGCAAAAGCCTTCGTTTATAGTATTCCGGTTTGTGGGGGGCTTCCCCTTTGAGGATGGCTCCGAGTCCGAGGTAGGCCAGTTCAGCAATTTCGATGCTCTCCTCCTCTTCTTCGTCGAGTTCCAGCAGTAACATTTTATAGAGAGCATCGGCGTATTCGTCGAGAAGAGCTTCGCTTTCGCTGAGATGAAAGTATTCTCTTCGGTTATCCATCAGGGTGCGTAAAGCGGTAGTCAGTTCTTTCCGCTTCCCGTTTTCACTTTGTAGCCGGATTTCTTGTAATATTTTCCGTAAATCGTTCTCCATCTTTCGATTCATTTTTCCTCCGGTGAATTTGCTGAAAAATTGGTCCATCCCTGTGCCTTAAGTTCGAAAGTATTTCCGTCACGGGTCGTCATGTAACAACCTTCGGAAGCTTTGCAGGTGTGTCCGATAATGCTTATTCCCGGAAGCGTGGACAAAAGCTCGTGTTTTTCCAGGGGAGCGGTAAACAATAATTCGTAGTCTTCTCCTCCCGACAGGGCACAGACCGTCGCATTCATATTCAGTTCTTCGGCCATTTTAAACGTTTGATAGTCGATGGGAATTTTGTCTTCGTAAATGTTGCAGCCCACTTTAGAATCTGTGCAGATATGCAGGATTTCCGAGGCCAGGCCGTCTGAAATGTCTATCATGGCTGTCGGCAGGATTTCTTTTTTCCGCAGCAATTCTACGATGTCTTTGCGGGCCTCCGGCTTCAATTGGCGGTCGAGAATGTATTCATATCCGGCGAAATCCGGCTGGGCTTGTCCATTGTCCTGGAAGACCAGTTTTTCGCGTTCCAAAAGCTGTAATCCCATATAAGCGGCTCCCAAATCCCCGCTAACGCAGATCAGTTGGTTCTCGCCGGCGGTACTTCGGTAAACGATCTCTTTTTCTGCGGCTTCTCCTAAAACGGTGATGCTGATACATAATCCAGTATTGGATGAGGTGGTATCACCTCCCACCAGGTCGATCCCATAT
>CAJKZL010000048.1 GCA_905204385.1 uncultured Odoribacter sp.
ACCTTATATGGACAGAATACTCTCGAAATGTATCACAAAATGGTGCATGCCTTCGATATGCCGCATGGCGAATACGAAAAAGAATTCGAAAAACTACAATCCCTGGAAGACGAAAGCGATCAGGTAGAAGTCGAAATTGCCGACTACCTCACCAAAGTGTCGGAGTCGAAGCTCTCCACCGAAAACTCCCAGCGCGTACGGGCAATGTTTAAGATCGTTTCTGAAATCGAAAGCGTCGCCGATTCGATATTGAACATCGCCAAAGCCATTTATCGCAGGAACGAGCAAAACATCACCTTCCCCGAAGAACTGTCGAATAAGCTGAAGCATATGTTCTCCCTGGTAGACGAGTCGATAACGACGATGTGTACCAACCTGAACATGGAATATACTCAGGTCAACGCTAAAAAAGCATACGAATTGGAACAAGCGATCAACGATTACCGTACCATCCTCAAACAGGAGCATTTATTGGCGATTGAAGAAAAACGGTATGACTATTCCATGGGTATCATCTATTCCGATATGTTCTCCGAAAGTGAAAAAATCGGCGATTTCACCATTAACGTCACTCAAGCGATTAAAGAAATCGGCCACGATGAATAATCAGAAATTTCAAGCAGGCTCTTTAATGCAGGCCTGTCTTGTTAATCGGTGTCTCATTTAAATATGTTATGGATTACGGCATTTTCGACATTCTAAAGCTAATAGGTTCTCTCGGAGTCTTCCTCTATGGCATGAAGCTCATGAGCGAGGCCCTGCAAAAAGTTGCCGGAACCCGCATGCGGAGCATTCTGTCGGCGATGACTTCCAACCGGGTAAAAGGAGTACTCACCGGGATTCTGATCACCGCCATCATTCAGAGCAGCTCGGCGACCACCGTCATGGTGGTAAGCTTTGTGAATGCCGGCTTGCTCAGTCTGGTGGAGTCCATCGGCGTCATCATGGGGGCGAGCGTAGGGACCACGGTCACCGCCTGGTTGATCTCCATCCTCGGATTTAAAGTCAGCATGGCCGAAATCTCCCTCCCTTAGATCGGTCTGTGCTTACCTTTATTATTTTCTAAAAAAAGATACCGTAAAAGCTGGGGGGAATTGATCATCGGATTCGGGCTTCTCTTTATCGGTCTTGAATTTCTGAAGGATTCCATGCCCGACCTGAATAAGAATCCGGAAATGTTCACTTTCCTGCAAGAATATGCCGACATGGGATATGCCTCCTATTTCCTGTTTATGCTGATCGGTACGGTCCTGACCATTTTACTTCAATCCTCCTCGGCCACCATGGCACTGACTCTCGTCATGTGCGCCAATGGCTGGATCAGCTACGACATCGCCGCTTCCATGATCCTCGGGGAAAATATAGGCACCACGGTCACCGCCAACCTGGCTGCAGTGGTTGCCAACACAACGGCTAAACGGGCGGCATTCGCACATTTCATGTTCAATGTATTCGGAGTGATCTGGGTATTGTCCATTTTCCCGGTATTCCTCGGGTGGGTGGAGAAACTGAGCATATTTGTGGGAATAGGTAACCCCGTCACGGACATCGACGCCGTACCTATGGCCTTGTCCCTATTCCACACCCTGTTCAATGTGATCAATCTGCTTATCCTGATTTGGTTCACCAGATTACTGGCCCGCCTGGTCAGCAGGATCATCCCGGTTCGCGAAAACGATGAAAACGTCTTTACCTTAAAGCACATTAAAATCGGTTTGCTGTCCACACCGGATGCTTCCATATTCCAGGCCAAAGAAGAAATCACTCTCTACGGCAAAAACACCCGTGACATGTTTCTTAAAGTGGCCGGCACACTGGAGTTGCCGGCAAAAGAATTCGACAAGACATTCGATACGCTGGTGAAAATGGAAGACGAGAGCGACAATATAGAAGTGGAAATAGCCCATTACCTGACCAAAGTGTCCGAATCCAAATTATCGACCCTAAATTCACAGCAAATCCGGGCTATGTTCAAAATCGTGTCTGAAATCGAAAGTATTGCCGACTCTTCTCTGAACGTAGCCAAGGCCGTCAACCGCAGAAATGAACAACATGTCGTTTTTCCGGAAGAATTGATTAAGAAACTCAAACATATGTTCAGCCTGATCGCAGATTGTCTCGACGTGATGTGCAGCAACCTGGCCCTGGAATACAAAGAGGTAAACGCCAAAAAAGCTTACGAGTTGGAAAGAGCCATCAACGATTACCGCACCATCTTGAAACAGGAGCATTTATTGGCTATCGAAGAAAAACGATACGATTACCCTACAGGCATTCTTTACACCGATATGTTCTCGGAATGCGAAAAAATCGGCGATTTTGCCATCAATGTAACACAAGCCATCAAAGAAATCGGGCATGAGGGATAAATTTGGGAAATCTTCCCAAATTTATCAAGTAACGATGTGGACCTACGGTCCAAAGTAACGATGAACGGAACATAAAGCTTTCCGTAGACAAGCCCGAAGAGTCCTTAAACATTAACGCTCACCCCACATTTTACACATTATTTTCATTAGCATACCGGCATATTAGCACATTAATTATTACTTTTGCACTTGAAATAACATTTTATAAGATTATGGCACAGGAAGATGTATTTAAAAAACTAGTAGCTCATTGCAAAGAATACGGATTCGTATTCCCATCCTCAGATATATACGACGGGCTGGGTGCCGTATATGATTATGGTCAGTATGGCGTCGAACTGAAAAACAATATCAAACGGTATTGGTGGGACTCCATGATCCGTTTACACGAAAACATCGTCGGCATAGACTCCGCCATCTTCATGCACCCCACCATATGGAAAGCTTCCGGACACGTGGATGCTTTCAACGACCCTTTGATCGATAATAAGGACTCTAAAAAAAGATACCGCGCGGACGTTCTGATCGAGGATCAGATTGCCAAATACGACGAAAAAATTGAAAAAGACGTCGAAAAAGCCCGTAAACGCTTCGGCGAAAAATTCGACGAAGCTTTATTCAGGCAAACCAATCCGCAGATAGTCGAACACATCCGCAAAAGAGACGCCTTGCACGAGCGGATGAGCAAGGCCCTGAACGAAAACAATCTGGAAGAAGTACGGCAAATCATCCTGGACGAGAAGATCGTCTGCCCGATTTCCGGAACCGGTAACTGGACCGAGGTAAGGCAATTCAACCTTATGTTCGCCACAGAAATGGGATCTACGGCCGAAGGTGCCAGCAAAATTTATCTGCGTCCGGAAACTGCACAGGGAATTTTTGTAAACTTCCTGAACGTACAGAAAACCGGCCGTATGAAAATCCCGTTCGGTATCGCCCAAATCGGAAAAGCTTTCCGCAACGAAATCGTAGCCCGCCATTTTATCTTCCGCATGCGCGAATTCGAACAAATGGAAATGCAGTTCTTTGTTCGCCCCGGCTCCGAACTCGAATGGTTCCAGAAATGGAGAACCACCCGCATGAAATGGCACCAACTGCTAGGGTTCGGCGAAGAAAACTACCGTTTCCACGACCACGAGAAACTGGCCCATTATGCGAATGCCGCTACCGACATCGAATATCGCTTCCCCTTCGGATTCAAGGAAGTCGAAGGCATACATTCCCGTACCGACTTCGACTTATCGCAACATCAGAAATTCTCCGGTAAAAAGATACAGTACTTCGACACTGAGCTGAACGAATCATACGTACCATACGTCATTGAAACCTCCATCGGCGTCGACCGGATGTTCCTGCAAATCATGTCGGCAGCCTACCAGGAAGAAGACCTGAGCAAGGAAGGCAAACAGGATTCCCGCGTGGTATTGCGCCTGCCTGCCGCTCTGGCACCGGTGAAAATGGCCATCATGCCTTTGGTAAAAAAAGACGGTCTTCCGGAGAAAGCCCGGGAAATCCTGGACTTGTTGAAATTCGACTTCAACTGCCAATACGATGAAAAGGATTCCATCGGCAAGCGTTACCGCCGCCAGGATGCTATCGGCACCCCCTATTGCATCACGATCGACCATCAAACCCTGGAAGACAATGCCGTCACCATCCGTGACCGCGACACCATGCAACAGGAACGCGTCGCCATAGACCGCCTTTTCAGTATATTGAAAGAAAAATGCGATATGCAAACACTGCTGAGAAAGATTACAGAATAAAAATCCCCCCACTTAAAAAATGATGTGTATCTTTGAGCATAATGCCCATTTATACACATCATTTACTGGCTAGCCAAGAGTTTTACTGGATATCTATAAATAAGATACTATATTACCTATTTTTATAAAATTATTCCGGAGTTTTAGGATATTCTATCGATTTATTGCTTTCTTATCAATTTTATGATAAATTTTATCAAGTAATAAATTCCAACAATCAAGGGGACGGTTCCTTCGGTTGAATCAACCAAAGGAACCGTCCCCTTGATCGAGAACTTTTACCCCAAATTAAACGAACGATTATTTTGTGCAAATATACAGATATTATTTATAAAAAAAAGAAAGATATACTTTTTTTATAAAAATTCCTCCAAAACGAATCTCGGCCTACTCATCATCGATTTTTTCAATTTTTAATTATAAGCTTCATATTTATAATCTGTTATCTAAACGATATTTTTAAAATAAAGTTATACATTTTTCCCTTATTTTCCACTTTTTCTATTTCTACCTCCTTCACTACCCGTCTGTTTTATACCTCGAATAATCCCTGGCAAACTTACATCCAGGCACACCAAACAGCAAACAACCGGAAAAAAGATGTTTGTTTTTTCTCATATTACTGAATCACTGACATTTAGACATATCCATTATTAGTAGGACATTACTTATAATTAATTAGACATAAGCAATATATCGAATATATTAATCGTTCGTTTTTTTTCGACGCTTTTTATGTCACTTTAAACGATCGCAAAAGAATTATAAAGTAAGAATTGTGGATTTAATAATTGCGTTATGAAAAACAAATTTTTACGTTATCCAACACCACCGGACTAATGTCTGCGGGAAAGAAGAAAAAACAATCGAATAGAAACTTAGTAGTTACGGGAACGCGTGACTTGAATTTTAATTACTTATATAATTTTATGATTATGAACAAAAAACGGAAATTTACAAGTATTGCACTTGCGGGTGCTTTATTTTGTGGAATTGCAGGGACAACTTTCGTCGGTTGTAAAGACTATGATGACGATATTGACCACGTGCAACAACAAATCGATGAACTAAAAGGCGGAAGTATAGCTTCTATGGATTCCCAGATCAAGGAATTGAAGCAAGGACAAACAGACCTGAAAGGTCTGATCACGAACATTCAGACGGAAATTGAAACCCTAAAGGCCGGTAAAGATGCATAAATAGCTGCAGATAATGCACTGGAAGCCAGGCTAAAAGAGGCGATTAAAAACGGAACGGACGGTTTGGTTAGCCAGGCTGATCTCAAAGCGACGATGGCGGAAGTGAATGCAATGAAAGAAAAATTCACGGAGTTGGACGACGCTTTTGCCCAAATGTTGGAAGAGTTTGAAAACGCATTCGGACCCATGGCTACAGCCACGAGCAGCATAGGCGACTTTGCCAACAGTTTGTCGAAAATCATCCAGGCATTGACCGACAGAGTAAGCGAAATAAATGCCAGAGTGATTGTTTGCGAAACAAGCATTTCCACGTTAAATAGCCAAATAACGGCCATAAACGACCAGATTACCGAAAACCAGAATAATTTCGCCGATTTCTCTAAAGCTACCTTAGAAAAAATCCAAAATGTAAGCGACAATCTGGAGAAGGTAAAAGTCGCTATGCTCGATACCATTTATAGCGTCGAAGGGCGGCTGAACGAAAGCCTGCAAGCTTTGGATTCCAAAATCGACGGTGTTCAGAGTGAATTTGAAGGCATACTGGGCGACTATGTCAAAATCACCGTATTCAAAGACCTCGAAACCCGTTTTGCCCGCCTGGAAGCCAAAATGGAAGTAGACTCGATTGCAATTGAAGAAAAAATCGAAAAACTCAACGACCTGGCTAAGGATTTCGTGACCAACGAAGCATTGAAGAGTGAATTGCAAGGAATCAAAGCCGATATCACAACCCTACAAAATAAAAAAGTGACATTGGCCGGCATGTTGACAGAAGCCGAAAACCAGAACGCATTCGATACTCGTGTCAACGACCTGATCAAGGCAGCATTGGAAGATATGGGTCCGGAAGGCGGAAAGATTGAAAATCTGGAAGATCTGGTAGCACAAGTACAGGCAAATGCAGCTGCAGTGAGTACTTTGACCACAAAATACAATGATTTGACCGGTCGGGTAAGCGCCCTGGAAAATCGAATTCAAAGTATTGTATTTGCACCACAGCATGATGATGAAGCTGTTTATTTCTACACACTGAATCACAACGGATCCAAAATAGCAAATGCCAGCAGTTTCACTGCACGCTTCAAAGTGTACCCGTTATCTTATAACTTAAAAGACTCTGTAAATGCAGGTAAAGCTACCCTTGCCATCGACTATTATCAGACCCGTGCAGTCAATGCAGCGAAACTGGAATGTATCCAAGTCGAACCGGTCGCAAACGAACAAGGATTATGGGAAGTAACCATAAAAAAATCCGATGATTTAATCGGCGGATTCAAGGCTGCCCTTGCTGTTACTTATAACAAGGCTACTCTTTCTTCCGATTATTTCACCATCGACAATAAAGAGATCACACTTACAGATCTGGAAGAAGCTATTTTTACTGAAAAAGTAAAAGAGCAAAGCGTGAAATACAATAAGAAAAATCACGATCTCGGCCTGCCTCAAATGGTACTCGGATTTGAGGCATCCTACCAAATGAGCGCCAACAAAGACTATGTGAGCTGCGACTCAAAAAATCGGCAGATTTCTCTTTCACTCGATCCCGACCAGGTTCAAAAAGATCAAGAAGAGATCGGCAAAAAATTTGTACTGAGCGTAACAGTTACTGTTGCAGGTGCCTCTTTTGATGAAACTATCGACGTGAAGGTGGCCAATGCAGATGAAAATAATGGACTTAAACGTCTTGTTCTAGTCAGCACTACGAACCCCACTTCTTATTATCTCGAAAAAGTGAATCCTTCGCCCCAACCTAGCACCTATTATTACGCAAAAAATGGTAATTTAATCTTCAAGTATAAAATCGATCCGGTAGATTACACTTTACCCGTAGCCGATCTTAAGTTCGATCTCTTGGAGGAAAATAATACTATGCCCGTAATAAAAGTCGTAAGTTCTAAACAAGGGGAAATTGTAGCCCGCATAGAAAATAATGGTTGGCAAAACAATAGAATTGCACTGAACTATGGGGATGTCTATTCGGATTATAAAGAAATCAATGAAGAAGCCATCAATGTCGACGATATTCTGATTATCAACCCTGATGCGAGCGAACTTCCGGCTTTAGTTCCTACCGGTGAAATAGGTATTCCCTATGACAGTAAGACAGAAATCGTATTGGTAGATCGTCAGTACAATGATGTGAATTTCAGCAGTGAGAAACTAGCAAAAACCAATTATCGAGTGAATGGCAACACAAAGAACCAAAAATTAAGCGAAGTAGGATTTGTAGAAGACATCACTTATGAATTTGTAGGCGATCATCATATCGGCTTTGAATTAAGCACCGATAAAAAAGCGATTAAAGCCAAGGGAGACAATACTTCCAGCCTGATCGACCAGACTTGCACAGTAAGACCTGTACTGAAAGTGACTTCGGTAGATGGCACCACCACTTACACCAAGACCGGTGCATCTATGACCTTCAGATTAACGGCAAGCACCAGCTTGAAGGTACTTGCAGATTACACCTGGCCTAACGTGGTAACGGTCGACGCTGATCCGACTGAAATCATAGACTTAAGCGCTGTAAGCCAATGGAATGTCGACTATCTGAGACAAATTGCGGAGGCTCTCGGTAAGACTACGGCCGATTTAACTATTCAGCCGACCATCATCGGTATTAAACACAACGGTGCCGCTTTTGCCAATACCAACAATGAGATTGCGTCCACAGGAGTTCTTCCGGTGATTACAATCCAGAACACCCTGCAAAAAGGAGATTATATCATCGCCTATAAATACGAAACGACCGATGCTTTGAACAATGTGAAAATAGCAACGGTGAATGTTAAGTTTACGATCGGTTATGAAACCTTCGATCCTCAGGAATTGACTTATGTTCCCGGATGGTGGTCTGAAAATAACACCCGATTGACCTTTGCCGGTCAGGCAGTAAGCGGAGTATGGAATATGCTTCTGAAAATGGACGAAGTATTAAAATTAACCCCTGCCGCAACCGCTAAAGCTTGGTCCATCGAGTATAAGGAAGTAAATGGTAATAAGATTAATATCACCGGATCCAACCTGGAAATGAAAAATCCGGATAAAATTAAAACCGAAGGAAGTGCCAACATCACTTTCACCATTAAGAATTCCGGAGGAAACGTAATCTACACAAGCGCTCCTTTCGTGGTTACTTTTGTAGACCCGATCCAGAATGCTATTGCTGAACGGAAAGCAGTTCAAGGAGGTTATACCGGACCTAAGCATGCAGTATCGAACGCAGCAAACAATGCTTCCATCGAAATTCTGGAACATTTGACCTGGAAAGATGCTCGCCGCAATTCAGAAATGATCGACAATACCAACAAACAACTGGACGGAACTTCCGAAACCTTGTACGGCTTGGGTCTGACTGCAGAACTTTATTCCAATGCAGCATGTACCGTACCGTTTACAGATAATCGGGCTAGTCTGACAAATAACGGTAAATTTACCTGGACTCCCACACCCAGTGGAGCTGAATTCACCAAAATCCAGTTGTATGTAAAACTAGTGATCACAACAACTTATGGAGACTATTCCTATGTTTATCCGATCGCTGTTGAAAAATAACAAGGAAAATTTCTAAGGAATTTTCAACAATTCACTAAGTTAAAGGGCTGTCTGCAAATGTAGACAGCCCTTTTAACAATCAAAGGGACGGTTCCTTTGGTTGACAAAAATATACATCACTATAAAAACGATAAGCTGCTTCCCAATGCCCGTTCTTCTATTCGGATGATGACTACCTCCTGCAATCGTGACTCCTCTTTAAAGAAAAAACAGCGAATGCTCGTAAAAAAATGTAAATTTTACGAGCATTCCCCCTTGATAAATCGCAAAACAAACGATAATTTTCCTGAAAATTTCAGCAAAACTCTATCCCCATGAAACTCAGTTTGATTATCTTTCTATTATTAAGGAGCGTTTTCCCTGTCACCGATGAAAATCCTGCTTCCTTAAAGCAGGCATTGAAAGAAGCAGGAAAAAATAAAAAGGAGCTCCAACGGGTGATATCCCATTATGCACAAAATCCGTCAGATTCTTTAAAATTAAAAGCAGCCCACTTCCTCATCGCCAACATGCCCGGACATGGTTATTGGGACGGCATCGAACTGCAGCAATACAGACAGCGCATAGATACGATGCAATCTATTCCTTACCAGGTCAAAAAAGATTTCTACACTGTTCCCTACCGATTCTGGCCGGCTCACCTGCTGACCAGACAGGAGGATATTGAAACGATGTCGGCATCCTACCTTATACACAACATCGAATCCGCCTTCCGGCTGCGAGATTCCTGTCCTTGGTTATCCGACCTTCGATTCGAAGATTTCTGTGAATACCTGCTGTCTTATCGGCTAGGGGAAGAATATCCCGACTATTGGCGGGACTCCATTTCGACTCTGGCAAAAGAACTGCGGAAAACAAGCTGCAGTTATGACGATGGCAAATATTCCATCCGCAATGCCACCCGGGAATTAAGGAATGAACTGAATTTCGGAAGAGCAGGACTAAAAAATGAAATCCCGGATCCTTATATTCAAGAATATAAGGCAGACTGTATCGATCTGGCATTTGCCAATCTCTGTGTTTTCCGCGGAACAGGCATTCCGGCAGTGACCGATTTTGTACCCTGTTTTGCAGGGCTGAATGGTTCGCATTACTGGACTATTCTTATCGACCCGCGATTACCGGACGGTGACCCCTCGGAAATCGACAACAAAACGGTTGCCAAAGTTTACCGCCAAACCTATTCCATCCAAAAGCATCTGCAACCCGCAAAAAACGAATTCATTCCAGCCCTTTTACAAGATCCCTTTATCCGGGATGTTACCTCTAAATATGTCCGTACCACAGACATTACCCTAAATATCCCTAAAGCAAAAAACAAAATTCACCATGCCTATCTGGCAGTTTTCAATAACCTGAAATGGCAAGCCGTTTGTGGTGTAAAAAATGAAAATAATAAAGCAACCTTTAAAGACATGGGAAAAGATGTCGTATATCTGCCCGTTTTCTTTGAAAACCAGGAAATGAAAAATCTTTCCTATCCTTTTATACTCACCAACCAGGGGAACAGAAAAGAACTCATCCCAAACACAAAACAAACCCAAAACCTGCATATCACCCGAAAATACCCCATTGAACGGATCAGAACGCACGACAGGTTTTTAATGACTACTTCTTTCGAATGTTATCCCGATAGCCTGTATGCCAAACCCGACACTAAATCCCATATTTCCAACCACAAAGCTACGGAATTCAATACCATCCGGGTATCGACCGAAAAACCGTGCCGCTACTGGCAATACCGAAACCGCAGATATGGAGATATAGCCGAATTACAATTTTACGATTCAGAAGGAAAACTGCTGCCACAACCGAAAATAGAGGGAAGAACGGAAAACGAAAATGAATGTTTCGATGAGGACGTACTCAGCTACGGTAGTTTCGGATATACCATACAGTTCGATTTCGGAGCCCCTGTTGCCATCGCTGAAATCCGCCTTCTTCCCCGGAACGATGCCAACGGCATTTATCCGGGCGATCTGTACGAATTGTTCTACTATGGAGCGGAAGGCTGGATCTCCCTCGGCAGCAAAACAGCCGACGATTATTTCCTGGAATACGAAAATGCCCCGACCCATTGCCTCTTCTGGCTCAGAAACCTTAGCCGCGGAAGAGAAGAACGGATTTTTACCTACGAAAACGGGATCATGAGATTTTGGTAAATCATTTATAGACAAACTATATATTTTAACTTATAAAATTGCAGGAAAAATCAAGCGTTCAGATATCCCCAGTTTTATTCACGTAAGAATTGATGGAATAATGAATTTTAGTACTAACAAAGATACTGCAACCATTCATCCTATTCGTTAATCTACTAACTATATAAAAATGGACCATAATTATCTTTTTTTGCAGTGACAAGTTATACCAGTCATATTTCTGTTTACTGGAAAGAATTCGGTTTGGTGGTATTGGGATTTATTTTAAGTGTATGGCAAATCATTGTTTTAATCAGAAAACATCAGTTATCCTCGATTGAAAAATGCGCATGGATACTTTTTATTCTGACGTTCAACTATATCGGAGTACTGGTTTACGCCATCTATTATAAAATCTGGCAACAAATCAGCCGTTGGCATCATCGGGATAAAAACGGACAAACCCCTACGGAACCCGGCCGCCGCAAATTAAAATTTCGGCCAGGCTTCACTTTGTAAAAAATTAAACTTCATTTCTACTTCAGCTTGCCAGGATTTCAAAAATTTACAATATATCTCTCTTCAACTAAAGTTTCAGCCACAAATTTTAAATTAGAACAATACTTATTTTCAAAACTACATTTGAATTGGATTTATATAATAGGGAATGCTCGGAAAATTTTATGAATTTTCCGAGCATTGAGCCTTGTTTCATAAATTTTATCCTTATATTTTTACAGAACTAACTTAAAAAAATGTAGTTATGAAAACATTAATTTTTTTCTGATATCTTCGTTTTTAACCTTAATGTCTTTTTCAGGACCTCGATTAAAAACAAGTCGTGAGGATAGTGGAGGACCTACTACAGCTAGTGTAACTCTAATAAATCCTCCTTATAGTTCTGTAGATTTAAATTTTAGTGGGAATCAAAATGTCTCCATATCTGTACAAAATAATAACGTATTAGGAGTGATGGGTAATTTAAGTTGCAATATTGGTTTTTATGATACAAAAGGATATGTACTTCCTCCATTTGGTTCTGTAAGTTATAGATATGATATGTTTGGGGAAGTTCCTATTTCTTGGTCTTTCACTATTTCAACAATATCAGATGCTGCCAATGTATCTTTAAATGCCTCATGGAATCCTTTTTAACAAATTAAAACATATCGACTATGAATAAATTATATTTTACAATCGTTGGGATAATCATTTTTTGTTTATTTTCCGGATGTAATCAGGATAATAAATCGATTATTCCGGTCGAATCCGTCCTAAATATACC
>CAJKZL010000049.1 GCA_905204385.1 uncultured Odoribacter sp.
AACAGGAAACCTACAATTATCAGAAAGTGGTGCTCCAGGCTTTCACCGAAGTGAGCAATGCCTTGGTCAACTCCCGTAAAAGTCGTGAAATCCGTGAATCCCGCGAACATCTCGAACAGTCGGCCCGTTCTAATCTCGATCTGGCTACTTTGCAATACATCAACGGAGTGATCAGTTATCTCGATGTATTGGATGCCCAGCGTGGATATTTCGATGCCCAGATCGGGCTCAATACGGCTATCCGCGACGAATTACTGGCTACGGTACAATTGTATCAGGTATTGGGAGGCGGTTGTTCATAGGGATGTCAAAAAATGTACATCGGGAGTGTACCCTGATCAGGATTTCCGGGATTCGATCTCCCGGAGATTCTCCATTTTTTTCTTTCGCAGGAATCCGTTGATATCTTCCAGGTGTTCGGTGACTTTACCGTTTCCGAATTCGTAGACCTTTTGGGCCAGTCCGTTGAGGAAATCCCGGTCATGGGATACGACGATCAGTGTGCCGTCGAAATCGATCAAAGCATTTTTCAGTATATCTTTCGTTTTCAGGTCCAGATGATTCGTGGGCTCGTCCAATATCAGCAGGTTGACTGGTTGCAGGAGGAGTTTAATCATCGCCAGTCGGGTACGTTCGCCTCCGGATAAAACTTTCACTTTTTTATCGATATCGTCTCCGCTGAACATAAACGCTCCGAGAAGGTTTTTGGTATTGCTTTTCAGTTCAAGAGGAGTCACGTCGTCCACGGTTTGAAAAACGGTCAGCTCTTCCTGCATCAGGGAAGCGGCGTTTTGAGCAAAATAGCCGATTTGAACATTATGTCCGAGGGTTAACTTTCCGGTGTAATCGTTGATTTCATTCATCAGGCATTTTACCAGCGTAGATTTTCCTTCGCCATTGCGGCCTACGAAAGCGACTTTCTCTCCTCTTTGTATGGTAAAACTGGCATGGTTGAAAACCTCGTGGTCACCGTATCGTTTGGATAAGTCGTCTGCAATGACGGGATAATTGCCTGAACGGGGAGAGGGAGGAAATTTCAGACGCAGGGCAGAGGTGTCTTCTTCGTCCACTTCCAGGATTTCGAGTTTTTCGAGCATCTTAACCCTCGATTGTACTTGCAGGGTTTTCGAATAAGTGCCCTTGAAACGTTCGATAAACTCTTTCGTTTCAGCAATCATTTTTTGCTGTTCGTCATAAGCCTTTTGCTGATGGATACGCCGTTCTTTCCGCAGTTCCAGATATTGAGAATAGTTGACTTTATAATCGTAAATTCTTCCCATCGTCACTTCAATGGTCCGGGTGGTAATATTGTCGATAAAGGTTTTGTCGTGGGAGATCACCACCACTGCCTTACCGTAGCTGACCAGAAATTCCTCCAGCCATTGGATGGAATCGATATCCAGGTGGTTGGTAGGTTCGTCCAGTAAAAGGACATCCGGATTTTTCAACAGCATTTTTGCCAGTTCGATGCGCATTCTCCAGCCGCCGCTGAAGTCGCTGGTTTGCCGTTCCAGGTCTTCCCGCTTAAATCCCAGTCCCAGCAATGTTTTTTCTACATCTGCCTCGAAATGAGTCAGATCGATGCTATAGAATTTTTCGCTGAGTGTCGATACTTCTTCAATGATTTTATAGTATTCCGGAGAGTCGTAATCGGTACGTTCGGTGAGCTGTCTGTTGAGCTCATCGATTTTTTTCTCCATTTCAAACAAATGGGCGAAGGCCTGAGAGGCTTCTGCCTTCACGGTTCGCCCGTCCTGGGTCATCAAGTGCTGGGGAAGGTAGGCGATTACCGTATCTTTGGGTGCGGACACATTTCCCCGGGTGGGTTTACGCTCACCCGCCAGGATTTTTAATAAAGTCGATTTTCCTGCACCGTTTTTACCCATCAGGGCAATACGGTCTTTTTCATTAATCTGGAAAGAGATATCCTTGAAGAGGGCCCGGTCGCCGAATTCCACTGTAAGTCCGTCAACTGAAATCATAAGAATTTAAAAGTAATTTATATTGCTTTCGTGAACACCAAAATTTTGAGTTGGGCAAAGGTAGGATAAATTTCGGACTATCTCTAAAATTTTAAGTCACGGTAAAAATCCTTTGGCCTAAACTGGTTCCGAATGCGGGGCATAAACCGGAAATAGGCCGATAGATAAGATCTCGGTTTATTTTAATGTACACAAAAATAAAACGGTAGTTGTTTCCGGATCGATAGGGTTGAGTGCTTGTGGATTGCTGATCAATGCTTTGTCGGCTGCCGGCATAGATTCCAGAGACATCCCGTCCGGAAGAATCATAAGCCGTCCGTCTTTAGTAAAGCCATGGATTTTGCCCATATACCATTCCGGTTGAACTTCCGATGGCTCGTTTTTTTGATCGTCCACAACCAGGCCTCCCCCGGAAATTTCTTTGCGAATCCAGTCCCATTTTCCACTTATCCGGTGTTTTACCGCACAAACATACCAGGTTTGCATATGGTTGGAGCCCCGCTGTTCATTTTGCTCGGAGATGAAGTATTCATCGTTAACCATGAAATTATTGAGGTTACAAAACCCTTTGTTTTGCAGATCCATAACGGCTTGCAGGGGATCCTTGGACTCCCAGTAGCTTGCGGAGATATTACATTTCCCGAAGTCGAAACGGATCAAGGGAAGAAGAGTATCCTGACCGAGTCGGTAAACTTGGGGATCGAAGCCCATGATCAAAAAGGCCTGGTCTTTCCATTGACTGAAAACCGGACCTAGGGAGATATGTATCGTC
The DNA here is from genome assembly GCA_905204385.1 of uncultured Odoribacter sp. The sequence goes on from CAJKZL010000049.1 coordinate 2,755, forward strand.
TTGGTATCCAGCGGACACAATTTGTCGATAATGTTAAGGTTAGTGTCGCATCGTATAAGTTGTTCCGGCATATATCCGTTGTTATTGCCTCCATAAACCCAAAAGGTGTCATTTTTTAAAAGGAAACTACCGGGATTGTATTTCTGGGTTTTCATTCCCTTGAAATTTCCTTCCTTATCGAAACGATATAAGCGAAGATCGGGATAAGAAAGGGTGTATATGTCATCGGTTGTTTCATCTACGTAAAAGTCGCTCAAACTGAGATACTCTCCCGGACCTTTACCGAAAGCTCCTATCGTGTTCAGGAAATGACCGTCCTGGCGGAAACGGTAGATCAGTTTCGAATGGCCCGGATCGCCGATGTAAAAGCAGGAATCCCGGTGAAGAATACGAGGCATAAAGCCTAAAATGAAATCGTTCTGTTTGGTTAAGGGGATGACTTCGATGCTTTGAATGATATCGCTCAATGAGGAGATGGTGGAGCAAAAGGGATAGGTGACGATTTCCGGATATTTATCGGATGATGAAGAAGATCGGCAATTACTAAGTGTCAAACAGCATAAAACAATGAAAAATATTTTCATACCTGAGATATTTGAGGGATAACAAAGTTAAATTTTTTTTTGCTTTACTATCTTGATCTGACAGATTTTGATACAGGAAAATTTGTACTATATTTGTCCACATTATTATTTCCTTGGTGGGATGAGAAAGCATTGTTTACTTCAGGAAGATGTTTCTTTTGAGGATATATTTCGCAGATATTATCCTCACTTGCTTGCCTTTGTCGAGCGGCAAGTGGGCGACCGGGACCTGGCAAAAGATTTTGTCCAGGATGTCTTTTTCAAATTATATGAGAGTGAATTGTGTTTTCCTTCCGAATCCAGTTTGAAGTCCTGGTTGTACAAAGCTTCCCGTAATGCTGCCTTGGATTACCTCAGACATTTGAAGGTCAGAGACGACAACCAACTGTTGATGGCCGAGGCCATGATGTATAGCGGTGAAATTGACGAATCGATCAGCGAGGAATTGGCGCAACGCGTGAACGAAGCCATTAATTCCCTGCCTCCGCAATGTAGCCAAATTATCCGGATGAATATTATAGATGGGAAAAAATACTCGGAAATCTCCGCGGAACTAGGAATTTCAATCAATACGATCAAAACCCAAATATTCAGGGGATACAAAAAACTCAGGGAAAGTCTCTCCGACGATATGGGACATTTGGTGCTGCTTTTCATACAATATCGTGCTTTCCTGGTTGAAAATACTTTTCTGATTCCATAAGATCTTTCGGTGACCGTATCGGTAACTTCCGTTCAATAGTCTAGCCTTTCGTGTAAAAAAACTTGAATTTTTGTCACACAAAATCAAAATGTGGCCGTTATAGTTATGTTCGATGAACATTAACTTTCGGTGAGATGAACGAAAGTGGGATGTTCTGATATCCCTCCTGTTGTGGAGTGTGCAAAAGAGCGTGAGAGAGGCATTCAAACCGCCGGTGTGACAATAAGGTTTAAAGTTCAGCTAAATGAAATGATTCAGGTATATGGAAGGGAGAGAAATTGTTATAGAATTGCTTTACAAAAAGATAGAGGGACGGCTTTCCGCGTCGGAAGAAGAATGGGTGGACAAGTGGTTGAATGAAGCGGAACACCGGGCTTATTTCGGGCATTTACAGCGTTTTTATCGATTGCAGGAAAAGTCTGAAATTTCTGACCAGGCATTAGAAGAGGCTTGGAATATGATGCAAAAAAGGATGATTTCCAATTCTGCAAGAAGAATCTCCCGCTTTTGGAGAGCCGTCGCTATTGCTGCTGGCGTAATTCTTCTGGTCGGTTTCTGGCAATTATGGGAAATCAGGCCTAATCGGATGGAAGTAGTATCTCCCGTTCAACCGATTTCTCCGGGTCGTCCATGTGCTGTTTTGGAACTGGCGGATGGGCGTGTATTTGATTTAAGGGAGACGAACCTGGGAGAGCGACAATTGCTTGCGGGGAAGGTCCGGTTGGATTCGGGACGCTTGGATTATAGAGGGGCTCAGGGCTCTTTTTTACAAGTGGCTTCTTTTCATAAACTCAGTGTCCCGCGGGGAGGAGAATTTCTATTGGTTTTGGAGGATGGTACGAAAGTATGGATGAATGCCGATTCCTATTTCAGTTATCCTGAACGTTTTGAAGAGAACAAAAGAGAAGTGTTTCTTGAGGGAGAGGCTTATTTCGAAGTAGCGAAAGACAGTTGCCGCCCATTCACAGTATATGCCGGTGATCAGAAAATAACCGTCCTGGGTACTTCTTTCGGCATTACCTCCTATCCGAATGCCCTGCAGACTACGACATTGGTAGAGGGGAATGTAAAAGTTGAGTTCCTGAAACGAAAAGAGCAGGTATATTTTCTTGAACCCGGTGTACAGATCGTATATGATGCTGACCGGGAAAAAATTGAACGGCGACGGGTGAATGTAAAGGAATATGTCTCGTGGAAAGATGGAAGGTATATTTTTAATAAAAAGCCTTTGGAAACCATATTGAATACTTTAGCCAGATGGTATGACTTCGAAGTGGTCTATAAAGATATGGAGGTGAAGGATATCCTTTTTTCCGGAGAATTATTACGATTTAATAATTTTCATGACATTTTGCAAGCAATAGAAAAAGCCAGCGATGTAAAATTCTCCGTAGAGGATCGTCTCGTGAAGATTTCAAATAATACAGGAGAATAATGGTGTATTCTCCTGTGATGGAAATAAGTCGGGAAACTTATTCCACAAATTAAACTTTACAACACAAATCTATGAAAAAAAAGCGAATTAAAACTCATCTTTTCCATGGGAATGGATGTAAAAAATGCTCGGGTGTATGCAAAAACTTAATTTTATTACTTTTTGTATTTAATCTGAATCTGAATGCTTCTGTTTTTTCTCAACATCAAAAACTCAGCTTACAATTACAGAATGCTAGTGTTGAGGAACTGATTTCAGCCATCAAACGACAATGTGACGTCGGATTTATCTATGATTATGAAAAAGTGAAGGATGCTGGTGGCATTACTGTAAACGTCAAAGACGGGATTCTTTCCGAGGTTTTGCAAAAGGCATTGGACAAAACGGGGCTTATTGCTGAGATCGAAAATAATCTGATCATCATCAAGCGTATTGAAACTCAGCAAAAACAACCTTTAGCTCAAACGCTCAAAGGTCAGGTAACCGATGAAAAAGGAAATCCATTGCCGGGCGTAACGGTTGTCATCAAGGGTACTGCGATCGGGGTGACCACCGATAAGGAAGGAAAGTTTCACTGGACGTTGCCGGATTGGAAGGGGAAGGTTTTGGTGTTCACTTTCGTGGGCATGGAGTCTAAAGAAATTTTGGTGAAAGAGCCTGCTATTCCGATGGTTGTAATGATGGAAACGGCGGTGGAGACTTTGAAGGAAGCGGTAGTGACCGGCATCTATACTCGTACAAAAGAAAGCTTTACAGGTTCTTCTACCACCTATACGGCTAAAGAATTGAAATATATCGGCAACCAGAATGTTTTACAGAGTTTAAAAACCCTGGATCCGGCTTTTGCCATTCTGGAAAACAATCAATTCGGTTCTGACCCGAATCATCTGCCCGATATCAATGTAAGAGGAAAAACGAGCGTGATCGGATTGAAGCAGGAATATGATACCGATCCCAATCCCAATCAACCTTTGTTTATTCTGGATGGCTTTGAATCGACTCTGGCAGTGATTACCGATTTGAGTATGGACCGCGTGGAGAGTATTACTGTTTTGAAAGATGCTGCTGCGACGGCGATTTATGGCTCCAAAGCGGCCAATGGTGTAATAGTAGTAGAAACCAAAAGACCCGAAGCCGGTCGGATCCGAGTGAATTATAGCGGTAATCTGGCTTTGAATTTTGCCGATTTATCGGATTATAACTTAATGGATTCGGAAGAAAAGATGAAGTTCGAGCGTCTTTCAGGTTATTATGGAAAATTGGATGCCAACGATGAGATTATCGATGAAGAAGAATCCCGTAAATATTACAACCGCCTGGCAGAAATAAGACGGGGCGTGGATACGTATTGGCTGAACGAACCTTTGCGCTTTGCTACTACACATCAGCATAAAATGTTTGTCGAAGGAGGGGATACCCGGATGCGTTAAGGGCACGGGTTCAGTTATGGAAAAACGATGGGAGTCATGAAAGGATCTGACCGAGAAGTGATCAATGGAAATATACGTTTGATCTATCGTTGGAAAAGTTTGGCCTTTACGAATTATACCAATATCGATTATACCATGGCTAAACAGGAGAGTGTGACTTTTTCGGATTTTTCGAGGGCTAACCCTTATTATCGGAAAACGGATGAAAACGGCAACATTATTAAAATACTGGAAAGTTATAAAGACACGGATTACAACAGTGAAACGATGAACAAAACCATCTATGTTTATAATCCGCTTTATAATATGGAGCTGAACAATAAACGCAATACTTCGACATTCGGATTCCGGAATAATTTCGAAGTGGACTGGCGGGTGGTCGATGAGTTGAGAATAAGGGGACGTTTCAGTTTAAGTAAAAGCATAGCGCGGGGGGAAAATTTCACCTCTCCTTTCAGTACCGAATATGAAGGGGCGGAAACCATCAAAAAAGGTTCTTACTCCGAGTCGAACAACAGAAGTCTGACTTACGACGGTGACTTTAGCATCACTTATGGAAAGATGTTTGCAGAGGATCATATGGTAAATGCAGTAGCAGGTATGCGTGTAAATTCCTCGTCCAGTCTATCCAGTGGCTATGTGGTCCGGGGTTTTTTGGACGAAAGTCATCCTAACCCCGCATTTGCTTCCGGTTATGCAGAAGGAAGCAAGCCTTCTTATTCTCAAACCGAACGGCGTTCTGCCAGCTATTATTTCAATGCAGGTTATGCTTATCGCAACCGCTATTTGCTGGACGTAAATTTCAGGTCGGATGGTTCTTCAGTATTTGGTGTGGATAATAAGTTTACTACGACCTGGGCTTTAGGCTTGGGGTGGAATGTACATAATGAAGGTTTTTTCAAAAACATGCACTGGCTGAGCTATTTGAAAGTGAGAGCCTCGATGGGAAATCCCGGGAATCAGAATTTCGATGCTTATATGGCGATGAATGTCTATTCTTATAATAAGTCTTATCCCCTGCCTTTTAGTCTGAGTGCTCTGATTTCTTCCTGGGGAAACCGGAATTTGGAATGGCAAAAGACGTTGGACAAAAATATAGGTGTTGATTTTGAGGTTTTGGACCGTCGACTGAGGATTTCTTTCGACTATTTCAATAAAACGACCGATCCGCTGTTGGTGTACGTTCAGATACCTTCCTCCACCGGAACGACAGAGCAAGCGATGAATGTAGGTAAACAGGTAACGGAAGGGCTGACGGCTACCTTCAATTATGTATTGGTGAAGAAGGAAGAAATCCACTGGTCCGTTAATTTCAATGCACGCCACATCAAGTCCACCTTCAGCAATATCGGCACTTCTTTGGATAAGTTCAACCAAGATAACCGAAGTCGTAATTTGCAGCGTTATTATGACGGAGGAAGTCCTTCGGATATGTGGTCGGTGCGCTCTGCCGGGATAGATCCTGCAACCGGCCGGGAAATTTTCATCAAAAAAGACGGTTCCCAGACGTTTATTCACGATTATGACGATGAGGTGGTTGTAGGCAATACCGAACCGAAAGTCGAAGGAGTCGTAGGAACCTCTTTCTATTACAAGGGCGTGTCCATCTCTATGAATTTCCGTTATCGCCTGGGAGGACAGATTTTTCTTTCGACTTTATACGATAAGGTCGAAAATATTTCCGAGGCTTCTTTATACTTGAATCAGGATAGACGGGCGCTGTACGATCGCTGGCAGAAGCCTGGCGATAACGCTAAATTCAAAGCGATCTCCCTGACGGAATCTACTCCCATGTCCTCGCGTTTTGTTGCCGATGAGAATACGTTCAGTGGGGAGTCGATCTCTATCGGCTATGAAACTCAAGCCAAATGGTTGAGGCATATCGGAGCTTCTTCTCTGAGCATACGAGGTTATATGAACGAAATATTCAGAATTTCTACGGTGAAAAATGAACGCGGCATCGATTATCCTTTTGCCCGCAATATCTCTTTTTCACTGAGTGCAAGGTTTTAATTTAAAAACAGATGAATATGGCTAAGCTGAAATATATAACGACCGGATGGTTGACGATATTGTGTTTTTTACTTGGGAGTTGTAACTCCTGGCTGGAAGTAACTCCTGAAGACAGGATTATGGAAAATGATCTTTTTGTGGACGGCGAAGGGTATCTGAAAGCTCTCAGCGGAGTATACTCTGAGTTGAATTCCGCTTCTTTATACGGTAGGAACCTCACGATGGGTATGCTGGATGTTATGGCTCAATATTACAGTGCCGGTGGTATCGAAAATCATAGTTTCGAGTTGTATGCAAAATACGACTATGGTCAAAGCGGTTATAAATCCCGCCTGAATACAATCTGGTCGGGTTTATACGAACTAATCGCTAATTGTAATGTGATTATTGAAAAATGTGGGGATGAAAATCCTTTGCTTACTAAAACCGAATGGGCTTTGATAAAGGGAGAAGCCCTGGCTTTGCGTGGAATGCTACATTTTGATTTGTTGAGAATGTTCGGGCCGGTCTATCGGGACGAAACTAAAGCGACGAAATGTATGCCGTATATGGTTTCTGCCGACCGCTTGGTGCAGCCTTTATTAAGTGCTGAAGAGATATTGGGTCGGGTGATCGGCGATTTGCAGGCTGCCGAAGGGTTGCTCAAGGACTATGATCCTGTGATCCAAACCGGTGCGGTTGCTTATGGCGATGCGAATATCGCTATGTCTTATCGCCAGTATCGCCTGAATTATTTTGCAGTGAAGGCTTTATTGGCGAGGGCTTATTTATGGGGAAACGATCGTGTGTCGGCCAGGCAGTATGCTGTGGACGTAATTACAGCATGTCAGCAGGAAGGGGCCGAATTATTTCCCTTCGTAACGCGCGAAGCATTGTTCGAACGGAATAAATATCCTGACCGGATGTTTTCGACGGAAGTGCTGTTTTCGGCTTACAATTCATCCCGGGTAACGAGTTTCAACGATATGTTCGCTTCCACTTTGTCAGCGACGAGCTTGTTGACGCTGACCGGAGGATACGGTGGTTTCAGAATGGAAGAACTTTATGATAGTGAAGAGGATTACCGGAAGAGTATGTGGAATACGGCCATTGTAAATAGTAATGAAGTATTATATTTCCAAAAATATCAGGACGTTACGGATTCAAAGGATATTTCGGCCGCCTATCGGTATATGATTCCTTTGTTGAGGATTAGCGAGATGTATTTGATTGCCGCCGAATGTACCGATAATGTGGAAGAAGCTGCACGGTTGTATCTGAATAAATTACGCTTGCATCGGGGATGTATCGACTATCAGGTGGATGATCAGGATTTTTTACAATATTTGATTACAGCAGAGTTTCGCAGAGAATTTTTAGGGGAAGGACAGATGTTCTTTTATTATAAACGTAAAGGCATGGAAACTATTCCGGAAGGGAAAAATGCTTCCGGAAATATGAATATGGAATTAGAAAATTATGTATTCCCCTTACCCGAGAGCGAAACGAGTCAACGGACAGATATTAACAAAGACAAAAATACAGAAGAATGAAAAAGATCGGATATCTCTTAGGTTGTATTTTTCTGATAACTATGTCGGGGTGTGAAAAAAGCCTGATGAGTTATGAAGGGGAAGAAGGGGTTTATTTTGCAGTTCGGTGGGGTACTTACCGTGATACGACAGAATGGGCCTATCAATTTTATACGCCGGCAGAATTTATAAAAACTCCCGAAGATGAAATGACATTGAAATTGCGGGTGATGATTACGGGGTCGGTAAAGGATTATGACCGTATTTTCGGCATAGCGGTCGAAGCCGATTCTACTACTGCTGTACCAGGGGTTAATTACGATAGCATACCTATGGAAGGAATTATTAAAAAGGGTGAATTGTTTACGGATGTATCTGTTACAGTGAGGCGGAACGAGAATGTTCAAAAGGAATACAAAACCTTGGCTTTGAAACTGATACCCACAAAGGATTTTACCTTATCGATACCGGTATGGCGTCATCTTTCCGGTACGGATTACTCGGAGGAAAGATCGGTTTTCGATGCACGCCGGCATCAGATCCGGATAAGCGACTTTTTATCAAGACCTCCCAGATGGGCCGGTGGGGTTTATGCCAATGGTCTTGAATATGGTTTATGGGGCGATTATACAGAAAAGAAATTTCGTTTGATTTGTAGTGAGCTGGATCTTGTTTATAGTGAATTTGAGAATGCCGATATTATGCCTCTACCGCGTCAGAGGGTAATTGCTCAATATATGGCAAAATTTTTACAGGACCATTATGATCGTAATGATCCTATTTTAGAGGAAGACGGTCGATTAATGTGGGTCACCGGCGTAAGCTGGGATTCTTATGTCGGGAAACCCTGGAAACCGGTCGGTGAATAATTTTTAAAGTAATATGAAAATGAAAAAATCAATAGGAATAGGGATTACCGCCTTGTTTTTAGGGTTGGTTTTTACCGCATGCTATAATGATAAAGGCAACTACGATTATCAGAAAATCAATGAGATTGCGATCGGTAATTTAGGTGAACGTCATGATTTGGTTTATAAATCCGATACCTTAAAAATAGAACCGGATTTATGGTTTACCGATGAGAATAGGGAGGATGAGCGTTATGTCTTCGAATGGAAAGCTGTACCGGAGTTTAACAATGCTAATCCGGGCGGAGTGATCGGACACGAACGGAATTTAAAATGGCCGGTAGAGCTTTTACCGGGAATGTACTATCTGTACTTTAAAGTGTTTGACAAGGAAACGGGGTTGATGTGGCGTGAATATACTGAAATCGATATCAAGACGGCCGTTTCGAAAGGTTTTTTGCTGATCGGAGAAAATAGGGATGGAAGCACAGGGGTGGAAATGATTTCTTTGCTGGAAAAAGATACTGTCGTCATTTATGATTTAATGAAAGATAACGGACTTCCTTTACTGAACGGCCCGAGAAATATCATTCATACCGGTAGTTCTAAATGGGATGCAAAAATATGGGTTATGACGGACGAAGGATCCTATTATGTCAATACTTCAACTTTTCAGGCAACGATGGCCAACGATTTTCAGAGTCTGATTTATACGACCTACCCTCTCCCTTCCAAGACTTTTCCGGTGGATGTCGCCCCCCGTGTCAATAAGGAAACCGGACAGCCGGCTTCCAATAGTTCGCGATTGGTCTTGTGCGAAAACGGGTATTCATTTTTTGCAGATTTGTATTCTGCAGATATCTACGCAAATCCAACC
>CAJKZL010000050.1 GCA_905204385.1 uncultured Odoribacter sp.
CGGGTTTGAAAATGCCGTTATCCTTAAAACCGAATTTCAATACCACTTCTTTTGTTTCCAAAGAAGGATCGCGTAACAGGATTACCGGGATCGACAAGGTGTCACAATGGGCAGGCACCCGGTAAAAAGAAGCCAGTTCCGGATCGTCGAAAGCAACATAATGCACTCCCGGCCGGGCATTTTCCAGCGTATCGTCTGCTATAAATTGTAGTAATTCCAAAGGACGGTCTTCATCCGACAGAAATCCCATCGTCCCGATCTTAAACCAGAGAGTGTCCCTTTGAGCGTCCCCGGAATAGACAAACGAATAGGAGGTGACATTGTAATCGGCCTTCAAGTCTCTCTTTACTTCTTCCGTGCTGAGTATTTTATCCTGATAATACGACAGATAGATAAAATTCAAACGGCAATCCGGCACATCATAAGGTTCCGGGTCCTTTTCGCAGGATACTGAAAACAGGAGTAACGCCGCAACTGTAAATATATTGAATAACTTTCTCATGGTTTTTATTTTTGAAGATGATTGGGGTTGTATTCTGTCTCCGGCAAGGGTAATATATAATCGCTTTCACCGACAGGATTCTTACGTCCTGCCATTTCGGTCGCTCCCGTCCGCTTATAGGTATAAAACATCTGGCCTTCTGCCACAAATTCGCGGCGATATTCGCCGATAATCCATTTGCGCGCGTCGTCCAAAGAAGCAAAATCCGTAGAAGTCCCCACGGCATGGGCCACCATATACGCCTTATACCAACCATTTACCTCGGAAAGGTCCCCGGAGGTTTCCATGGCAATCAGATAAATTTCGGACATACGCAACATAGGTATAAGCTGGTAATACAATATAGCGTTTTTTACATCCTTACCGAAATAATACTTGGTTGTGGCTACATAAGCAAACTCTCCTGTATTGGTTTGCACTTTCTGATTCCAGCAATTGTTGAAACGGTTGTGTGAAGCTGTCTGCTCCCCGGTATATAAATCTTCGAACATATCATGTGTAAGCACCAGTTCGCTGTTTCCGAAACGGGCATTTTCCTGGTTTCCGAGTAAAAAAGTTTCTGAATTGGTCATTACATTATATTTGCTCAGGTAGAACAAGCATTCGTTCGGACATAATTTATACCCGGCTGCAAAATCTTTTACTCCGCTCATCGTCAGCACCGGTTTACCGTCAGGACCTGTAGCATCGATGATTTCTTTGGCCATCCGATAGGCATCTGCCGTTTCTCCCAAATAAAGATGCAAACGTGCCTGCAATGCTTTTACTGCCCAATAGTTCATACAGGATTGACGGAAAAGCAAATGGTCATGCGGTACGTCAGCGTCTTTGTTTAATTCTTCAAAGGTGTACTCGAATACAGGATCATTGTCTTTCAACAAGGATAACGCTTTAGTTAAATCCTCTTTCAATAAGTTTACATAAGCCGTAAAATCATAATATGACGGCATTTCATCGATAGACGTCGTATAGGAATAAGGCAACTCCACCTGTTTCACAGGCTTTTTCGGCATTTGTCCGAACAACCGCAACAAGTCGAACTGGCATAAGGCACGGATAGCATAGGCTTCACCCCGCACTACAGCAAGTGCTGCCTTGTCGGTAAATACGTCCCCCTGCACCTCTGCATATTTAAGGATCATATTTGCCTGGACAATCGCCTTAAACAATCCTCCGTAAAATGTTTTAATCGCACTACGGGCATAGTCTGCCGTATAATCGTGTTTACTCAACTCCCAATCTTCTTTCCGGGTGAAATTTTCCAGCTTATCCGGCATATACCAGTAATTTGCCAGCGATTCGATATTCGACATCGAAAGCCGCTCTCCATAGGCAGCTTCGCTTGCTAAGGTCATATAACATCCCGTCAACGCATCGTAAAAACCGTTTACGGAAGAAAACTGGTCATAATCTTTCTGCTCGGTCTCAGGCCTGATATCCAGCCAGTCATTGCAGGAAACCGTACAGAGGGCGACAGTTATAATGAATAATATTTTTTTCATAGAATTATAATTTATTGACTTACAGAATAAAGCATTCGTTTTATCTCCTTCAGTGTAATCACACACATCGCATCTTTCTTTTACAGGTTAGAATAAAAATTTAATACTCCCCTGTATATTCCGGGCAAACGGATAATCGGTTCCCCGTTCCAGACGGGTTGCGGACCAATGGAAAAGATCGGACATATTCACGCCGAAAGTAATGGATTGTGCCCTGATATTTTTTCGCACCCATTCATTATCCCAGCGGTATTGCAAGCTAAGGGATTGTAATTCCAACACATTATCAGGCATTACAAAACGGGAGGTAGCTCGGGTATTTTCATCGCTGATTCCTTTATAAAAAGTCACATCGCCCGGTTTCTGCCAACGCTCGGAGTAAACTCTCCGGTCCACATTCGAAAGGGTCAGATCACTCTTCGTCACCTCCACACGGTCTATCAAAGTCTGGTTATACACTTTACCCCCCCAATAATATCCGAACGATACATTGAAAGTCAATCCCTTCCACATCACCATAGTATTCAGATTCCCCCGGTATAAGGCATCTTTGGATCCCATATAAACTTTATCGCCGGCTTTCCAGGTATCCGTTACATTGCCGTTGCGGTCCAGGTAAATTTCTTTTCCGGTACTGGGATCGATACCTTGCGAACGTACGGCATAAATACTATTTTGTGGATTCCCCTCATAAAATAAATTAGATACTTCTACATCCTGCGACAGGTACTCTTCGTTCTGTGCCTTCACGGCTTCCGAAAGTTTAGAAATCCAATTTTTATCGTACACCAACTGACCACTGACGATCCAGTTAAACTTTCGTTCCTCATCGCGGATAATATAAGCATTCAGGGATGCTTCCCAGCCGCGGTTCTTTACTTCCCCGACATTGGCAATATAAGAAGGTAAACCCATCGATAAAGGGATGTCCATTGAAGACAGCAAATTTGAAGTCGTTTTGGTATAAAAATCAAATTCTGCCTTAATGCGTCCCTGCCACAAACCGATTTCCGTACCGATATTGAACTCATCGGTAGTCTGCCAGGTCAACTTGGGATTACCCCATTCCTGGAGGATCGCTCCCGTCCAATTCATATATTTGTTACCGGTTTGATAAGCATATATGGTAGAAGCTCCCGAACCGGAACCCTGCTGTGAACCGGTCTGTCCGTAAGAGGCTTTCAAGCGTAACGTATTAAGTATTTCGTTGCCTGCCAGAAATTTTTCACGATGAATATTCCAGCCGAGGCCGGTACTCCAGAAGGGAGCATATTTTTTATCACTCCCGAAAGTAGAACTGCCATCCACACGGGCAGATAAATCCACATAATAACGGCCGTCGTAAGTGTAATTCACGTTACCTGTAAAACCTAAACGCCGGCTCACGCCTTTTACACCCCCCGGCATTCCATCCTTCTCATAACCCAGTGCATTACCCAGATAGTTCATATCTTCATTGGAAAAACCTTCCAAGACAAAGGAATAATTGGACGACTTATCGGATGCCACCGAATAATCCAGTCCGACATATAACTGATGTTTATCTTTAAGAAGCTTACTATAGGCCAAAGTTATATTGGCACTGTAACTATCAGCCTTCCCCGTTCCATATTCATATCTTCCTTTCCGGAAAAAACCTTCATCTGTTTCATAAATATTCGCATTATTGCCTGTAGTGAAATAAGAATGTCCGGCCGGCAGAAAATAATCACTATGGTTGGTTTGAGCCGTAATTCCGAACTGCCCCCGCAAAGTCAGTCCTTCCAGAATTTTCCACTCGATCGAAAAATTATCGGTTAATTCTTCATAACCATTTTTATCGATCGTATTCAGCATAGCATCATGCAAAGGATTGGCTTCCCCATTCCCTTTAGTCGGCCCATAAAAGTTATCGAACTTCTCCACTACATTTCCGTTTTCATCATAGGGGAAATTATAGGGTTGCTGCTTCACATAATCGCTGAATGAACCGTAATTACTTTCCTTACCCCGGCTGGTACCATAAGAAGAATAATTTTTGAATATCAGATTCTTCACGGTGTACATCAAAGTGATGGAACCATTGAATGTCCGGCGGTAAGAATTTTTCATCGCCCCTTGTACTTCCTTATAGTTTGTTGTAGCACTCCAGCGGAACTGCTCACTCCCTCCCTCCAATCGCAGGTTATAGTGCGAACCGATACCGGTACGAATCGGTTTATCGATCCAGTCCGTCGACTGTCCGGACAAAACCCGCCGCAGCCGCTGGTTGTAAATTTCCTTGTATAACAAGTCGTTTTCCGGATATTTACTGTCATACAATCCCACCTGTTTTTCCAGTGCTAGCTTTTCTTCTGCATTCAATAAATCATACGACGTAAGGTCCGGAACTTCCATATCGATGCCCACTTCGGCACTGACCCGCAGCCTGCCCGGTTCAGGTTGTTTCGTAATGATGACAATGACGCCGTTGGAACCACGTGACCCATAGATCGCGGTGGCGGCAGCATCTTTCAGAATATTGATGGAGGAGATTTCTTCGTCATTATAGTCCATCAGTTTTTCCAGAGAGATTTCAAAACCGTCCATAATGATCAAAGGGGTATTCACCGCATTCGAAGCCGATTCATTAAATTCTTGCACACTCATCGGCAAAGAAGAATTACCCCGGATATTGATCTGCGGCAAAGCGTTCGGATTGCTACCGGCAAGATTATTCACTGTAAAATTCAATGAAGCATCTGCATTTTTCAGCGTTTGCAATAAATTTTGGCCACGATGGATCTGCAAATCTTCGGCAGTGATGGTAGACACGGCACCTGTATAACTTTCCCTGGCTTTCTTAAAAATACCGGTAACCACCACTTCCTCCATCTCCGCCACATTGTTTTTCATGGTCACATCGATTTTCGTACGGGTACCTACCGTTTCCTCCCGGTCGGTCATTCCCACCATCGAAAACACCAGAATATGATTACCATCAGGTACCGGAATGGTGTATTTCCCATCCACATCGGTCGATGTTCCCAATTGCGTACCTTTAATGAGCACTGTCACCCCAGGCAGAGGTGTCCCCGATTCATCGGTTACCTTACCGCTGATTTTGATTGCTTTTTGTTGTGGTGTCACCGGTTGCACGATTACCGTATTATCTTCGAATAAAAACCGGATGTTCTGGTCGGCAAACAGCTTTTTCAATACATCGCCTACCGCTTCGTCATGCACCTCTACATTTACCGGAGCCTGATGCTGAAAATGATTCTGGTCATAAAAGAAATACAATCCCGTCTGTCGCTGAATTTCTTCAAACAGGTGCATGACCGTACAATTTCGGAGTTCGAGAGATACCCGCTGGTCCTGCGCAACAGACATCGCCGACAAACTCATACAACCCAGAAAATAGAATAAAACGCTCAATTTCATAATTCTACCGATTTGCCTTGATTTCCCGCGCCGGAGAAATCGTACAATTTCCTTTTTTTTCATAAATTTGTCATTTGATTAATACTATTGGTTACTATGATGGTTTTAATCTCCGCCGGAAGAGGGTGGCACCCCTTTTCCGGTTTATTTATATCATTCAACTTTGATCATTCCTTTCTGAACAGTGAAACGCACACTGGTAGTCAGTTCGATCTTCTTTAATACTTTTTCCAAATCGTCATTCCGCTCCAATATTCCACTGAACTTCCGCATACGGGCTGAAGGATTTGTAAAAACAACCTGCACATAATACCAATCGCACAATTCTTGCAGGATTTCCTCTAGCGTTGCCTCTTCAAAATAAAACATCCCTTCACGCCAGGCAGTGTACTTACGGACATTTACTTTGGAAACCCGTATCTGCGATCTTCCCGACTCAGCCAATTCTCCCGGTTGCAACACCACCTTTTGCCGGCCGGCGGTCTCTGCTTCAACCTGTCCCTTTACTAACACCGTCTGCACTTTTTCAGAGGAATGTGCATTGATATTAAACTCGGTACCCAACACTTTCACCGTCAGGTTTTCTGTACGGACAACAAAAGGCCGGTCCTCATCCCGCGCCACTTCAAAATATGCTTCTCCTTCCAGAGTTACTTCCCGTACATCACCGAAACTCACGGGATAAGTCAAACGCGACCTCGCATTTACCCACACTTTAGAACCGTCCGACAATACCAATAGAAACTCGGTTCCCCGTAGCACTTCAATCCGGTTGAACTGGAGTAGCTGCTCTGGGTTTTGTTCTGCGGAATACAATAATAGTTTGTTTTCAGAATCATTTTTAATATTTCCTCCAGGAATCTCCTTTTCCTGACCGGAAAGGTCAACCCGTTGTCCATCCGCAAGAAACAAGATAACTCCGGGACTTTTATGCTTTTCGGTGGTTTCCTGCAAATCAGCTAATCCGACTTCCGGAGACATTTCATTTTTGTCTACCCATAAATAAAAACAAGTAAACACAGCCACAAATACAGCAGCAACGGATGAAACGGATATAAGCCTCCGATAAAGCCGCTTTCGTCGCAAACAAACATTTAATTTTTCCCAGGCCCGGTCTTTATCGTATCGATTCATAAATTCAAGCGAACGTTTTGTCCGGTAGTAATCGATATAGGTCTTCTTATTTTGTTCTTCGTTAGCCATTCTTTCACCTCTTTGTTTAAAACAAACCGATTAGGTATACACTTTCCACTACAGACAAAAGAGTTACCTGTTTCTTATTAAGAGTAAAAAAAAGAAAAAACGAATGACAAATATTTGTTAAAATGTATAAAATAATATAGACAAATGATATTCTTTTCTCAACTTCCGGAGTGCACGTGCTAAATGGGTTTTTAGCGTATTGACCGATATTTCCAACTCCAATGCAGCCTCCATACATTTTTTATTTTCAAGAATCACTGCTTTGACGGCAGCCAATTCTTGCTTCGGCAATTTTTCAAGCTTCTCCATCAATTCACGTTCACGCTGTTCCAATTCCTGCCGTTCCAAAACCGTTTCCTGTACTATTTCCACCGGTATTCCGGTAATTTCTTCCAGACATACCAGGTTTTTCTTTTTCAAAACCGCCAATGCGGCATTGTGGATCGAAGTATAAAGATAGCTACGGAGATTAGTATTAATTTTACTAAAGTATTTTTTTTCCCAGAAATCTATAAAGAAATCCTGAACTACGTCTTCAGCTAACTCGAAAGAGTCGGTCAACTGCACAACATAAATACATAATGGCATATGATAAACATCGAACAACTTACGAAACCCCTCCGCCGGCGTTTGGCGTAAAAGTTGCAAAATTTCCTTATCCTGCAAGGAGCCATAACCCATGCATTTCATCTTGCTCCTTCCTTGTTCGATTTCTCCCATAATATTCACCAATACCATAAAATTATGCAAATTTAATGCTTATTCATCATAATCTTACCAAACCGACGGAACAAAATGTTTTAACGGAGCATCGACTACTACTTAAAAATGCATATTTTCTATCACGCCTTCAATCACAAAATACCCTTAACAGACCGGACACATTAAAAATTTGTTTTTACCTTTGCCATGAATAGGAGGATCTATGGAATACACAGAAGAACAATTCGTCATAGGTATCAACCGTAAAGAAAGAAAAGTATTTCACGAATTATACCGGAGATTTTACCGTCAACTAGTACACTTTGCCCTAAAATACCTTGGAGATAGCAACCTGGCAGAAGACTGCGTCCAGGAACTATTTGTATCGGTATGGGAACGGAAAGAAACATTCCTTTCCTACGAACGCTTGCGGAATTTCCTCTATCTTTCCCTCCGGAACGCTTGCCTCGACCTCTTGAAACACCAAACCGTCGAAAAAAAATACGCCGATTATTACAAGACCAACGAAACCGGCCCCCTCTGCGAGAACGAAGAAATAATAGGAGAAGAAACCACACGACTGCTGTTCCGGATAATCGACGGGCTCCCTCCCCGTTGCAAAGAAATCTTCTTACTCTACATGGATGGCAAAAAAAACGAAGAAATTGCCGTTACCCTCGGCATAGCCCTGGACACCGTAAAAAACCAAAAGAAAAAAGCCATGCAGGTGCTGCGCCAACGGCTGGGCGACTTCTACTTTTTTTTACTTTTCTTATAGCCCTTTTCAAATCCTTTGTCGTTATTAATACAAAAAAATGACGACAAATGGATCACATCTCTAAAACAGCCAGGCTATTCGCCCTGCATTTTACAGGTCTCGCGAACGAAATGGAAGAACAGGAAATGCAACGCCTGCTTGCTTCCCACCCGGAAGAAAGGCGGCTCTTCCATCGGCTCTGCGAGGACAGTTCATTCAGAGAGCAATATTTACAGCAAAACAATTGGGATGTCGAAACAGCAATCCGTCGCTTTGACCGGATAACCGGGAAAAAACACAGCAACATTCGATGGAGGGCACTCCTGCCTTATGCAGCAATCCTGGTGATCGGACTACTCCTCGGCGGCTTAAGACTAACGGGCGTATGGCCCGGCGCGGAAACAAATCCGGAAACACCGACAGCCCGGACAGAAATCATTCCGGGAAGTGCCAAAGCCATCCTGAAATTAGCCGACGGACGACTGCTACACCTCAGCGACACACTTTCCAGCATCTTTGACAGCAACCATCTAAACATAAATGCCCGCAAAGGAGAACTCACCTACATACCGAAAACAACCGAAAAAAAAGAATACAACGAACTCATCCTGCCACGCGGAAGCGAATACCGGCTCATCCTTTCCGACGGGACGGCGGTCCGCCTGAATTCCGGCAGCACCCTGCGCTACCCGGTGAGCTTCGACAGGAAAAGCCGGGAAGTCGAACTTACCGGAGAAGCCTTCTTCGACGTAACCACCGACTCCTTACACCCTTTCTGTGTCAAAACCCGGGGAATCGTGGTAAAAGCCTACGGAACGGCCTTCAACATCAACACCCACACCGATGGACACACCTACACTGCATTAGTCCGGGGACGGGTCGGAGTACAGGTAGAAAGCTCCGGGCAGGAATTCTGCATGCGGTCCTCGCAACTGGCCGATTTCAGCCATATATGCCAACAATTAGAGATACGCACCACCGACATCACCTCCCACATCGCCTGGACGGAAGGACGCTTCGTTTTCATCAACGAAACGTTGGAACAAATACTCCACACCCTGGGATTATGGTATGATTTCGATGTGGAATTCCGGCAGGAAACCACCCGTCAATTCCACTTTTCAGGAAGCATGAAACGCTATGAAAAAATATCCCGCATACTGGATGCCATCTCCTACACCGTTGGCGTACACATCCGGCAGGAAGGGAAAAAATTAATCGTTGAAAAAAAATAACGGAAAGTGCTGGTAACACTCTCCGTTAGCGAAAGGACAGAGAAATTTGGGATTATCCCTGTCCGTTACTATAAATCACATAATAACAAACAAATGTATGAAAAAAAAATGGAAATGGCCGGGAAATTGTGCGCCCGGTAATCAAAAAATCTTTTTAAGAATGAGATTCTGTGTAGTACTTATGCTCTTCTGCGTCTTCAACGGGATAGCCGGAAACGTCCGTTCGCAGGAACGGCTGAACCTGGACTTAAAAGATGTCTCCTTAATGACCCTTTTCCAGGAAATACAAAAACAAACCGGAGTAGACTTTGTCTACAACGAAGAACAATGCAGGAACTTTGGCAAAGTAAGCATACGGGTTTCCGATGGCACCGTAGAACAAATCCTGCAACAAATTTTTAAATCGGGCAACCTCACCTACCGCTACGAAAACGGAGTGATTATGGTAAAAGCCTCCGAACCGAGCCTGCCGCAAGTAAAAAAACAAATCGTCAGGGGAAAAGTAATCGATACGGAAGGCAAACCGTTACCGGGAGTCGCCATCTTCATCAAAGGAACCACTGTCGGAGGCACAACAGATGCAAATGGAAAGTACGAACTGACCCTGCCGGAAACGAAAAATACAATACTGATATACACTTTCATTGGCATGAAACCACAGGAAGTGAACTATCAGGGACAGCAGGAAATCAACATCACCCTCAGACCACAGGCCACAGAAATGGAAGAAGTGGTTGTAACCGGAATTTTCGAACGCAAAGCGGAAAGCTTTACCGGGTCGGCCGCCACCTATAAAACCGAAGACCTGAAAATGATGGGAACACAAAACATCCTGCAAAGTCTCAGAACCCTGGATCCCTCTTTTCACATCACGCCCAACAACGAATTCGGATCAGCCCCCAACAAACTACCCGATATCGACATCCGGGGAAAATCCAGTATTGTCAACCTGCGGGAAGAATATGAAACCGATCCCAACCAACCGCTGTTCGTCCTCGATGGTTTCGAAGTTCCCCTGCAAACCATCGTTGACCTCAACATGGAGCGTGTCGCATCGGTAACTATCCTGAAAGATGCTGCCTCCACCGCCATCTATGGTTCCAGAGCCGCCAATGGCGTCGTCGTCATTGAAACCAAAAAACCTGCACAGGGCAGCTTACGGCTCTCCTATAACGGCAATTTCAGTGTGCAAATGCCCGATTTGAGCGACTATAACATGATGAATGCCGCAGAAAAACTGGAATTCGAACGACTAACCGGCTATTACTCGTCCAGCAATCAGGAAAACAATTTCTTCTTACAACGCCTATACAACGAAAGGCTGGGAAGAATACAAAGCGGAGTTGATACCTACTGGCTAAGCGAACCGGTACGTACAGGTTTCTCCCACAAACACAACCTCTACGTAGAAGGCGGGGACAATGCCATGCTATACGGCATAGGAGCCAGTTACTCGGGAACAGAAGGAGTGATGAAACAATCCGGCCGGGATGTACTGAGTTTCAACATCGACCTGCGTTACAGAAAAGGCAAATTCCGTTTCGATAACAAATTTACCCTGGACTACACGGAAGCCGGAAATGCCCCACAAAGCTTCTCCGTATACGTACAAACCAATCCCTACTACGAAAAAGACTACGAAGGAGCAACCCCAAAATACCTGGAAAGTACGACATTTCCTACTCATGGGATGGACCCGATCAAAAGGGCAAATCCTTTATACAACGCCAGTTTAAACAACCTGAACGACACCAAAGAATTCGGCGTACGCAACAACTTTCAAATGGAATGGAGGCCTGCGGACGGTTTGGTGGCACGCGCCCGCATCAGCCTCAACAAATCCAACTACAAAGAAGAAACCTTCAAATCTCCCTTCCATTCGGATTTCGACGAAACTGAAAAAACCGACAGAGGCTCTTATCGGAAAGCCACCCGCGACCGCTGGTCCTACGACGGAGACGTCACAGTAACCTACGGAAAATTACTGGCCGAAAAACACCAGGTAAACGTGGTGGCCGGATGGAGATACGCTTCCAATTGTTCCATCAACGATGCCTTCACAGCCATTGGTTTTGCCGACGATAAAGTACCCACCCCTGCTTTTGCCAAACAATACGCCACATCGAGCAAACCTTCGTACAACGAATCCACCTCCCGGAGTACCAGTTTCTACATCAATGGTAACTACTCCTACCGCAATCGTTATCTTATGGACTTCAACTTCCGGGAAGACGGTTCATCCATATTCGGCGTTAACAAACGCTTCACCGGTAGCTGGTCCTTCGGAATAGCCTGGAACATACACAACGAAACTTTCATGGGCGACTGGGCCGATTTACTGAAAATCCGTTTCTCGGTGGGGAAACCCGGCAACCAGAATTTCTCTTCCTATAAATCCTACACCACTTACATCTACAATGCAAACCTGCAAAACATGTTCGGGATGGGAGCAGAAATATCCGCCTACGGAAATCCCAACCTAAAATGGCAAAAAACAATCGATTATAACCTGGGAGCCGACATTTCTCTGTTCAATAATTATCTGCGGATAAATGCCGACGTCTATTACAAAAATACCGATCCCCTGTTGGTCAGTTCCTCCGTTGCTTCTTCCACCGGACACGATGAATACAACACCAACCTGGGTGCGACCATAACCAAAGGGATTA
>CAJKZL010000051.1 GCA_905204385.1 uncultured Odoribacter sp.
GATTTCTAATACACTGTAAGGTGTACCTGTTCCTAAGTTAAATACTTCCACCCCTTTATGCTGTGCAGCGTATTCTACTGCCTTTAAATGACCATTTGCCAGATCCATTACATGGATATAATCACGACGGCATGTTCCATCCTTTGTAGGATAATCTCCGCCATAAACAGTCAGATGATCTCTTCTTCCTACTGCTACCTGTGCGATATATGGCATCAGGTTGTTAGGAATACCCTGTGGATCTTCACCCATTCTTCCAGATCGGTAATGACGTACTCCAGGATTTTATTCCCGTCCGTTACGTCCACCATAAATTCCTGGGTATCGTCGGAGTAGGGTTCGGTGATATAAGGCACATCCCGGAACGTCCTCACCAGATAAAAATAACCCAGCGAACGGATAAATACCGCTTCGGCAATATAGGAATTACACAATTCTTTAGAGAACGTGATATCCGTCTTTAAAGCCAGCGAAGCAAACTGAATCACGGAATTGGCCTGGCCGATGGCCGAATACACGGCCGACCAGTCCGTCAGCAGATTCGAAGGCCGGATATCCATCGCCCGCAGCGACCGTTCGTCCTGGGTGGTCTGGTCATTACTCGTATTATGAGCCATGCCGTACGACAATTCATCGGCCCGCAATTCCCCCCATTTAAAAAAATTGGGCAGGCAATTCCGCAACTGGATATAAGAAGCCATCAACACTTGCTCGACTTCCTCCTTCGTTTGCCAGTAAGTGTCACTGGTCTGCACACCGGTAGGATTGATATCCAACCAACTGTTACAGCCTGTCAATGCCAGCAAAAAGCAAAACAGGCAACTCTTTACGCATATATTTTTCATTCTTTTCATCTCGCTCCTTCATTAAAAATTAACCGTGATACCGAAAGCAAACCTGCGGGCGCGGGGCGACAAGCTGTTATCCTGGGCCAAATCCTTGAAACTATTGGGAATACCCACTTCGGGATCCTGTCCCTTATACTTGGTGATAGTGAAAGGATCGTAGCAAGTCAGATAAAGATAAAGCCCCCTGAGCCGCATCCGTTGCAACGTCTTTTACTGAAAGCGGTAAGAAAGCGTAATGTCCTTCACTTTCATAAACGAAGATTTATTCACATACAGGTCCGACCCCAGCGTATTGTAATTGGTACCCCACAACGCCCGGGGAATCTCGGTATCGTCCCCCTCATACCGCCAGCGGCGCAAAACGGAAGTGCTCTGATTGTTTCCTCCTTCCATCATCTCGGCGTTCAACAGCGCACGGTTGATCACCGACTGCCCCACACGATAGGCCACCGACGCCCGCAAGGAAATCCCCCTGTACATTAAGGTCATTCCCCCACCACCGAGAAACAAAGGCTGGGAACTGCCCAAGTATACCACGTCATACTTATCGATCACTCCGTCCTTGTTCACGTCGTAATACATCGCATCCCCGGGCCGCTGCCGGAAAGTACCGTTGATCCGGGTCACTACGTTCTTCCCGTAAGCATCCTTGATCACATTTCCATCCCGATCGCGGGCATAGGTCTCATCCACATTCTGATAAACGCCCAGGTAACGGAAGCCGAAGAAAGACCCCAAAGGCCGGCCTTCCATCACCTTGTTGGTATACGCCCCATTCTTTACCTCCGGAGTCTGATATTCCAGGTTCATCGGCAAATCGAGCACCTTATTCCGGTTGCGCGAAATATTGAAATCCAGATTCACCCGGAAATCGCCGATTTTCACCACACTATTTCCCCTCAGGTACAATTCCCATCCTTTGTTCTGAATGCTACCGTCATTAAACCAAGGAATTGTGGAATATCCGGTAGTACTCTGTATCTTCATATTTTGCTGCAGCAAGTCGTGCGTAGTCTTGATATAATACTCGAAAGCCATATGGAAACGATCCTGGAATATCCCGAAATCCAACCCGTAATTCTGCTGCTGCACCGTTTGCCATTTCAGTTTGTTCAATTGCATGGAACTGGGTTTGATGGCCGTCATATCCACGTAATTCATTCCCAGGGCTTCATAAGTCCCGGCATACGTCGAACTGCCCGAAGGCGAGCTTCCGCTGATTCCCCAACCTATACGCGGCCGCAAATCGCTCAGCCATTCGCAACCTCTCAGGAAAGGCTCTTCATTCAGATACCAGGAAGCATTGAGACTGGGAAAAGTTCCCCAACGCGAATCCCGCCCGGTTTTGGAGCTTCCTTCCGTACGGAAAGCAAAATTCAGGTTTATCCTATTGTTATAGGTATAGAGAAAACTTCCAACAAAGGCCACATTCCGGGTCTGCGATTTGCCTGCATACACCGAACTCAGGTTTCCGTTATTGGCCGGATCGCTCAGTGAAGGCACCGGATTACCGTGAGATTTCGACCCATAGTTGGACGATTCATTATCCTGAGCGGTGAAACGGGCCGAAGCATTGATCTTATGCCTCTTCCAGAACTCGGTAAAATACTGAAGGAAGGCAGTCATGTACAGACTGTTCGTTTGAGAATTATTGTCCGTCGAAAGATTGTAATTATCGCTGTTCATCGAGGCCCCCGTGGCGGAAACAGGCAAAAAACTCTTGGACTTGGTCGTACTCAGCGTAAACGACACTGTCGCCTGAAATCGTAAGTTATACAACATGCGGTAGTCCAGGTTGAAATTCACTCCGGCATTCCGGTTGATGGCATTATTCACTGCATCGTTGGCCAAAGCGATCGGATTAGGCAAGCTTCCCTGTATACTCGTCGAAGGCTGATTAAAATATTCGTTGGTAAAATTCCCCTCCCCGTCCAAAACAAAAGGAGTGAGGTTGGGCATTTTCCGCCGGGCAATCTCGCGGGGCGTCCCTCCGCTATTGTACATGGAATTGCGGTCGCCTTCCGCATAGGAAAACTGGGAAAAAACCTGCAGCTTATTGGAAAACCGATAGTCCAGATTCAAGCGCGAGGTGACCCGCTTGAAATCTTCTCCCACCGTAGTCCCCGTCTCTGTCAGATAACCGATCGAAAAGCGATAGGACGCCTTATCACCTCCACCGGACATACTGAAATTCGTTTCACTATTTATAGGAGTCTGTACGATATAATCCAGCCAATCCACATCCTGATTAAACTCCCGGAAATACTTGTAATTCGGATTATATCGGATGTCCTGATACTGATTGAGCAATCCCAGATCGGTATACTCATTGTCGCGGATCCTGTTCCAAATGGCATCGTTCATCAGGGTAACATACTCCTTTGCATTCAGCAAAGGCAATTTATTAGGTTACAGACAGGAAGATATCTTCTCGGTCACCTCGAAGGTAGGCTTACTTTTTTTACCCCGTTTTGTCGTAATCTTCAACACCCCGTTGGCAGCCTGGGCGCCCCAAATGGCCGTGGCCGAAGCATCTTTCAAAACTTCGATATCTTGGATGTCCGAAGGAGAAATATTGATCAAAGCCCCGAAATCTTCTTCCGTAGCCGTGCCGAAGTCAAAATCGGAACTGATGTCGATATCGGGTTGAGGAATCTCATCGATGACGATCAAAGGCTCGTTGCTAGTATTCAGCGAAGCGGTACCCCGGATACGGATATTCATCTTCGCCCCGTGCGCTCCGCAAGTAGCCACCAATTCCATATTTGCGACTTTTCCCTGCAACATATCTCCCACAGAGGTTACCACCATATCCTGCAAATCGTCCAAATCGATTTTTTGGCGGGCACCTCCCAGCGCCTTGGTATCCATGCCCATCGCATCTTTATTGATCGCTTTCGCCGTTATCACCACCTCATCCAGGGCCGTCAACTCTTCCTGCAATTTGATATTCAAGACGGCTTGCTGGGTATACTTCACTTCCTTGGTTTTGTATCCCACAAACGAAAACACCACTTTCACGATCCCCTGATTCGCCGGAATACGGATAAAGTATTCTCCATTGGCGTCCGTGATCACTCCGAATACGGCACGATTGTCCTTATTGTATAAAGCAACGGTCGCCCCTAGCAAAGGCCCATCGGCATCGGTGACGACACCCCGCATAATATTCTCCTGCGCCACCGCCTGGAAAGAAACCAGAAGCAGCATCAGAACCATGATTCTAAAACACATCACTTTCATAAGTTCTTTTTTTAATTATTTCTCTGCCGTGACCACCTTAGTGATTCCGAAAATAATACCGTCCGTACCGAAATAGGGAACGTCCCCGTCCGTGAGTACGCTATTTCCGGCCTCATTACTGATGCGCAAGCGCTTATCATCCACAAAGTCTATTCTCATTTTCGCTTTCACCACCGGGGAATAGGCATAACGGGTATCGAAAAGCCCCGGATCGCCTAGATTGGGCAAAACATACTCATTCATCTTATTCTCCTTCACCGGAATAAAAAAGAATTTCAGGAAATTGGCCCTTTCGGCCGAGTCTACGGGAACAATCGTTTCATCCCAGGCCTCATTGGCCGGTGCGAACACTATGGTACGCTCTCCCTTCAGCCAATCCAGCTCGACATCCTTCACGTCCGCTGCCGTGGAAGCCCCTTCCGGTAACAATTTCAATAAACCGACATTCAGCAATGCCTCGTAAAATTTTTGATATTTTGCGGAATTTTTAAACAAATGCATGCCGATGCCTTCCGTCTCCGAGCCGAATTTGTCCGGCATTTCGTAAACAACTCCCCGGCCGGAACCGTTTTCATACTCGAACGTCCAGGTATTCAGCGGATCCATGGAAACCTGATTCTCGCTGTAAATGCTCCCGTCCTCCGTATAGATGTAGTGATACTGATTTTTGGTCGCATAGTATTTACGGCCGGTATACTGATAACCGTAGTTTACAATCCCGTCCACCACCTGATTCGTGATAAACGTTTTCTGTTCACTACCGTTCATATCCGTCATATTCTGATTTGTTTCGCTGATAAAACGCTTAATCACCACCCTGCCGTTGATCAGATCGTTGCTGGTAGGGTTGCCGTTCAGATCGGCGTAATACCCGTACTTACTTTTCAACGCCTCATTATCCACCGCAAAAATGGTAAACTCCCGGTCTGGATCCACCATAGAAAGAAAAGTCTCCTGTTTATGGGCGATATTCAGCATAGTACTGAACCGGTCATACTTGAAAAACGGCTGCATCAACATAGTAAACATAGCTGGCTCCAGCACTTTGTCGATACCGTATAAAACCCCGTTGCTGCAGAATTTGGCCCTCTCGATGTCTTTGCGCTTCAATTTCCATTTCTCGCCGTAATACCCCTCGATCCCCTTATCGATTTTAGAAGGCAAAATCAGGGTTTGACGATTGGCACAATGAGCCTTTAGCAAATAATACATGCTCAGCAGAGGCACATCCTGATAGTTGTATTTTCCCTCCCAGTACTTGTAGATGTAATCCGTCAACACTTCGTCCGAAGGAACAAAACAATTAAACGTATACTTCAAACGGGCTTCATAGTCCGCTTCATTTTCCTGTACCGTCCATTCACAGGCAATATCCGGCAAATCGTCCCCGGCATTCGGGGCCAGATAATGATAAAACATAAATACACTGTCACCCAACTCGGCATAATTCTTCGTCTTATCGGCATCGTACTGGAAATTCACAAGCCTGTTGTACAAATCCTTGAACACCCGGTAATTGTCATTCTCTTCCAAAGCCTGATATACCGTGGGCAATAAATCCACCACTTCGTCCACCAGATACATATAACCGTTGTCCAAAGGTATACCACTCTCCAGCACCGCAGCATTGGCCACGTACAAGCGGTCTTTATCGCCCTGCCAGCGGATACCGGGAAAGAACATTTTATAATCGCCTTCATAATCGACGCTTCCCTGGGCATCGAACAAACGGGTAGAGAGTACCGGCAAAAATTTTTTCTGATGGTACACCTTTTTTTCTTGTTCCGTTGCAGGATTTTTAGTCATC
Source organism: uncultured Odoribacter sp. (assembly GCA_905204385.1). The sequence continues at coordinate 5,899 of CAJKZL010000051.1, forward strand.
GTAATGCCTTGCTGCGCCAAAGTCTCGAACTTATAGCAAGAACCGTCCCCTTCCACGGGCTCCTCGGCCGATGCTGTCTTGGAAAAAGCGAGAAAGTCCTGCCGGTTGAACGAAAACTCAATCAAATGATAGCTCACAAGCAATTTCAAAGAGTCTTGGTCCAGCTCCTCCAGCGATCCTTTTCCCTTTTTCGCCAAATAGCGCTTGAAAGCTTCGTCGTCCGGAGCAAAGACCGAATACAATCCCCTTCCGTCCAATGCATCCTTGTAATTGGTCATTTCCAGCGCCTGCAAGAAATAAGTGTAGTTTCCTTTCTCTTTCAGATACTCATAGGCATTACCCCGAAGGTAATCCGGTCGATCATAGTAATTATCCATTTCATTCCGGCACCCCCAGAGCGCCATGAATAACAACGGATACGTTAAAAACCTAAGAGACATTTTTCTCATAATTAACATTTTATATTAAAATCAAAATGATGAATCCATATACCAAAAATATCGTTCGTTTAAAATGGATATTTTATGCCCTTCCATTTCCATTTTGCTATTCTTAAGCGAATGCTAATATTGTTAATATTTGTATTGTAAGGATTAGTAATTTTCCTGATCCAATACCTGACAACCGTCCTTTAATTTTGACTCACCTTCTAAAAAATGTTTCAAAATCCTAAAATCAGAGGAGCAAAAATAATTAAGTTTTACGAATATTAAAGAGATTAATTAAAAAAATTAATAAATCCTTGTTATTATTTTTTCAATTTTCCTTGAACCCAGGTCTTTTCAATTTATTCTTAAAATTGTGCAATCAATTGCAAAACTTAAAAATTGTTTTGTTTTATTTCTTTTAAGGTTTATCCACAAATTCTTTTTAATAAAATTTCGGGCTGAATGTTACCCATTTTAAACGAACGTTTTCCTCAGGGATATTCCAAATATCGTCTCCGGTTTGCTATTATTTTCCCTTATTTTGACGTACTGTTGCTTGCAGTACGTTGTTTTTTGATAAGAATAACGTGCTGCATTTTGCAGTACGTCATTTTTTCCCAAATATGAGATGCTGCAAGGTGCTGCACATCATTTTCACCGATATATGACGTACCGCAATATACCGCACGTCATCTTATGACATAAATGACGTACTGTAACGTGCAACACGTTATTTTCTATAATAGATAACGTACTGCAATGCGCTACACGTTATCCTTTCGTGTAGTACGTCTTAACTTTCCCGAAATCCACTGCATTTCAAGGCAAGCAATAAAAACCCGAAATTCTTTTGGCATCTCCAAAATAAACACTACTTTTGCACCACAAATTTTCCTTAGGGGTACAATAAGTGGTCGAAAAGCCCACCCCGTGGTATTAACAACAAAAAAGAAAACAAATGTACGCTATTGTTGAAATTGCAGGACAGCAGTTTAAAGTAGAAAAAGACCGTAAGGTGTATGTTCACCGTCTGGCAGCCGAAGAAGGATCACAGGTTGAATTCGACAACGTTCTTCTGGTGGACAACGACGGTCAGGTGAAAATCGGCACACCGAAAGTAGAAGGGGCCAAAGTTACCGTAAAAGTATTGAAACATCTGAAAGGGGACAAAGTAATCATTTTCAAAAAGAAAAGAAGAAAAACTTTTGAAAGAAAGAACGGTCACCGTCAATATCTGACTCAGATTCAGATCGAATCTATCAACGCTTAATAGCCTAAGGCTTATTTTTTGTAACTTCTAAATTATTTATACGATATGGCACATAAGAAAGGAGTCGGTAGTTCCAAGAACGGCCGCGAATCAGAAAGCAAACGATTAGGAGTAAAAATCTGGGGTGGTCAATTTGCCAAGGCAGGCAACATCCTGGTTCGTCAAAGAGGAACCGTACACAATCCGGGTGAAAACGTAGGCATCGGAAGAGACCACACGTTGTTCGCACTGGTAGACGGCACTGTTGTTTTCCGTAAAAAAAGAAACAACAAATCGTTCGTTTCAGTGGAAGCTGCTGCAGAATAAACTGAAAGAAATTGAAATATTAAACTCCTGTGTTCTGCTGAATACAGGAGTTTTTTGTATTTTTGAAGCACTAAACGACAAACGAGGAAAGATGAACGATAATCGCCCATCCGATTCCGAAAGCTAAAAACAAGATATTATGTTGAATCTGAAATTTATCCAGGAAAATAAGGACACAGTTATAGAACGGCTGGCCGTTAAAAATTTCGACGCCCGCGAATCTGTTGAAAAAATCATAACACTCGACAACCTGCGCAAATCACTTCAGCAAGAAGCCGAATCCAAACAGGCACAAATGAACGGCATCGCCAAACAGATCGGCCAACTGATGCAATCCGGCCAGAAAGAAGCAGCCGAAAAAGCCCGCCAGGAAACGGCAGACCTCAAAACATCCATAGCCGAACTGAACAACCGCCGCAATGAGGTGGAAACAGAGTTATCGGCCATTTTGCTTCGTTTGCCCAATATGCCTCATAGTTCCGTGCCCCGGGGAAAATCGGAAGCCGACAATGTGATTGTCAAGATTGTCGAAAACATACCCGAAAAACACGAAGACGACATACCTCACTGGGAACTGGCAAAACGCTACGACCTTATCGATTTCGAAACCGGCGTAAAAATTACCGGAGCAGGCTTCCCGCTTTACAAGGGATGGGGGGCCAAACTGCAACGGGCTCTGATCAATTTCTTCCTGGAAGAAAACATCAAAGCCGGCTACCAGGAAGTGCAGCCTCCGTTGATGGTCAATGCCGACTCGGGATACGGCACCGGACAGCTGCCCGATAAGGATGGTCAGATGTATTATGTCAACGAGGACAACCTGTATCTTATTCCTACGGCAGAAGTGCCTGTGACCAACATCTACCGCGATGTGATCGTGGAAGGCGAAAAGCTCCCGATTAAAAATACAGCCTATTCCGCATGCTTCCGCCGCGAAGCCGGTTCGTACGGAAAAGACGTAAGGGGGCTCAACCGTCTCCATCAGTTCGACAAGGTGGAAATCGTACAGATCACCCGCCCGGAATTCTCCTACGAGGCCCTCGACGGCATGGTGAAACACGTGGAAGGACTCCTGATCAAACTCGGCCTCCCCTACCGGATCGTCCGCCTGTGCGGAGGAGACATCAGCTTCACTTCCGCACTGACCTACGACTTTGAAGTGTATTCCAAGGCACAGGAAAAATGGCTGGAGGTCAGCTCCGTTTCTAATTTTGAGGAATTTCAGGCCAACCGGCTGAAATTGCGCTTCAAAGACAAAGGCGATAAAAAAACGACAACCTGCCACACCCTGAACGGCAGTGCGCTGGCTCTGCCGAGGATTGTTGCCTCCTTGCTGGAAAACAACCAATGTGCCGAAGGAATCCGCATTCCGGAAGTGCTGCAGGCTTTCATGGGTACCGACATCATAAAATAAACAAAGACAGCTATCCGGAATGGGCGAAAACGCCTGGTTCCGGACAGCCGCTTTATGAAAAGTGGGGTCTTCGCGTTGGAAACCGTAACTACCACTAAAAAAGGCTTCCCAATCCTTGTCTCGTTATTTCACTCCGGTCCTGTCTTTTGGGCAGCTTTTCCAGAGTCGGCCTTTAACGAATGGAAAGGCAAAGCGGAACAATAAAAAACAGAATGAGAATTATTTACAACACCAGCTTTATCATTAACGATGAGATCGAACAGGAATGGGTAGATTTTATCCGGGATCGCTACGTTGCGGAAGTGCGGCATCATAAACTCAGCGAGGATATCATCTTCACCAAAGTATCCATCGATCAACCGGAAGGAAAGACCTATTCCCTGCAATTGGTTTTCGGCGATGAAGAACAAAAAAATCATTTTACGGATCATTGGCTTCCGGAAATAGAAAGCAGGATCATCCGCCGGTTTCCCAATCAATATGTATGCTTCAGCAGTATACTCACAGAGATTTAAGGTATGGAAAAATTAATCATGGGTATCGATCCCGGTACCAATTTCATGGGATACGCCATTATCAAAGTCCTGGGAAAAAACCAGAAACCGGAATTGGTGGTCTCCGGCGTTGTGGATATGGATAAGATCAGCGATCCTTACATCAAACTGCAACGTATTTTCAAGCGCACACTTCAGGTGATCGACACCTACCAGCCGGACGAATTGGCCATTGAAGCCCAATTCTACGGCAAAAACGTACAATCCATGCTCAAGCTGGGCCGTGCCCAGGGGGTTGCCATCGCCGCTGCCCTGCAACGGGATATTCCCATTTTTGAATATGCTCCGCGAAAGGTGAAAATGAGCGTGACAGGCTCAGGGACCGCCTCGAAAGAACAAATTGCCCTTTTGCTGGGTAAATTCATGACCCTGACGACAAGCACCGAACTGCTCGATGAAACCGACGCAATTGCAATTGCCTATTGCCACTTTCTCCAAAGCTGCAGCCCGCTCTCTACCGAAAATCCAGGTTGTAAATCCTGGGCCGATTTTATCCGGAAAAATCCCGGAAAATTGCTCTAAATACAGGCGTTCCCCCTACTTTATCCAATCCCTGACTAAAGCAACAAACTTATCTTGACGGAAAGGTTTGATATAGCAAGCACTACAGCCTGCCTTGAACAACGATTTATCCCTGGCATCGTACGGTTCGGAAGAGAGAGCTATCACCGGAATATGCTTTGCTGCAAAATGCTCCGATAGGTTCGAATCCGCCCTTAAAATGGTTATGTCTATCAATAATAAATCGAAGTCCGCTCTATCCTCGTATTTTAACAAGTCCTCCCGGTTTCCCGCCCATTCAAGGACATACCGCCGACGCAGCGCCTTGCTGATCCATAAAAAATCCAGAGAATCGCAAATGATCAAAATACGTTTTTCTTCCATATCGATGCTAATGCTTATTGTTGCTGCCTTCTGTAATTATACCGTCGAACGAAGTACTCCAAAAAAAACGTACGATATTTTAGGCACAACAGAAGGTTTATTTTTGCAAAAATACTTAAATGCTTAAAATATTAAAATACTTTTAATCAATTTGTTGAAAAATTCAAGATTTATATTATTAAATCTCAACAACTGCCTCATTAATCGTACATTTAAATTTCTCATTTATCACCTGATTTACAGGCTCATTTGCATTTTACGTCACGTTTAAGCCGTAGGTAGTAAAAACACCACCACCCAATACGCATTTACAATCTTTATTTCTATTAACATTCGGACTATTTTTGCATAGAGTAAATCAGACGGTGTAAAATCGTCCAAAAACTTTAAGTCCGCTATGTCTTCCTTAACCGAACGACTGAAACAAGATATACACTATATCGAAAGCTTAAATAGCTGCATGAACTGCGGAGTATGCACCGCCATTTGCCCTTCGGCAGAATTTTACAATTATGATCCCCGCATTATCGCCGACACCGTACAACGCCAGGACGAGGAAGCGTTGGAAGGATTGTTGAAATCCGATACCATCTGGTATTGCGGCGAATGTATGTCGTGTAAGACCAGATGTCCCCGCTGCAATACCCCCGGAGGCATTATCATGGCCCTCCGTCGGTTATCCCAGGAAAAAGGCTGGTTTACCCAGTCGGAAAAAGGAAGACAACAATTTGCACTCAAACGGGTATTGGGAAACAATATTCTCAATTATGGATATTGCGTGACACCCGATATTGTGAAGCCCGAAATGCATCCCGAACAAGGACCGGTCTGGGAATGGATTTACGAACACCGGGATGAGGTGTACGAAAAAACGCATTCCAATTATCAAAAATCAGGAGCAGGCGCCTTGCGGAAAGTGGACGATGAATCCCTGAAAGAATTGAATGCCATATTCGAAGTCACCGGGGGACACGACTTTATGGAGCAAATCGAAACTTTCTCACAAGAAAAAGCAAAAGAGATGGGAATGGATATGGAAAGCTATTTTCTTCATACTTACACGGATAATAGCGGGGGACATGGGTAGGGGAGAATATAAAAAATAAAGTTTAAAGTTAATAGTTGAGAGATGAGGGTGAGAGATTAAAGATTATAGATAATATATGACAGATTATAGATTAAA
>CAJKZL010000052.1 GCA_905204385.1 uncultured Odoribacter sp.
CCGCTTATAAGGCGCCCCGCAGGGGTCCACTATCGTTCATCGTTCATTAAGTGACCGAAGGGAACTCATCGTTACTTTAATTTTGAAATTTGTTCCAAAATTAAACGAACGTTTACATTGGATAAAACCCCGGTCGATGCGGGAACATCGATCGGGGAACAGATTAAAAAAAATACTATCGGATACGGGAATATCATAGTATTAATAATAACCTCGATCAACAAAATTATGAAAAAAAACAAATCAGCTGGATTTTTCCGTAAGGAAAAATGGCTACAAATCAATCGAATTATGCGTCTACTAGTCTTAATGGTGATGTGTCTTAACCTGAGTTTATCGGCAAAAGTTTATTCACAGGCCGAACGGTTTCGCATGCAAAAGAAAGGTGCTACGGTAAAAGAAATCTTTGATCAAATCATGTCACAAAGCAACTACCGCTTTTTTTACAATAACGAATTCGACGTTAGCCGTAAAATAGACATCGATGTCCGCAATGCAGACCTAAACCTGATCATAAATAAAATATTAGAAGGACAGGACTATTCTTATAAACTGATGGACAATTACGTCATTATAAAACGGAATGAATCACAGACAATACCACAAAACAAATATGCCCGGCAAATAACCGGTATGGTGAAAGACGCCGAAGGAAATCCTCTGCCAGGAGTAACGGTTAGGTTGAAAGGCACAAATTTAGGAGTGGCAACCGACATTGACGGTAAATTTATTTTTAGCGTTCCGGGGCCGGGAGCTTTTCTTGAGTTTTCCTTTGTAGGTAAAAAAACACAACTGGTCCTCGTGGGCGATCAGAGTGAATTTAATATCATTCTGGAAGACGACGAAAAGATACTGGATGAGGTAGTATGTACCGGTATCCAGACCCTTTCACGCGAAAGGGCGACCGGTGCTTTCGAAGTATTGAATGCAGAAACGATAGGCAGGACCCTGACATCGGATGTAGTCAGCCGTTTTCAAGGGAAAATAGCAGGCGTGCAGGTGGACGCTAATAATAAAGTGACGATTCGCGGACGTGGTTCCATTAATTCGGACACAGATCCTTTGGTGATGGTAGATGGTTTTCCTATAGAAGCCGGAATCGAATCCGTCAATCCCGATGATATACTCACCATGACGATATTGAAAGATGCTGCGGCAGCTTCCATTTGGGGTGTGCGCGCTGCCAACGGCGTGATTGTTATCACCACGAAATCCGGACAAAATCAGGAAAAACCGACACTGGATGTTTCTTATTTCCTGACCATAGACAGCAAAGCCGATTATAAAGACATGCATTTAATCTCTCCTTCGGACGCTGTCGATGTACAGTTGGAATTAATTCAAAAAGGATGGTGGACTCCCACGGAAGTCGATCAATATCATAGTTCTGTAAACAAGGTACAGGAAGCTTATTACAATGCCATGAAACGGCTGGAAACCGGAAACTATTCCTTGATTGCTACCGATCCTCAATTCTGGTCGGAGATAGAGGAATTGCGAAATGCAAATTTGTATAAACAATTTGAAAAAGAATTGCTACGCCGTGCTGTTCAGAACCGCCTGAACATATCGTTCAGGGGCGGTTCCGAAAAAAGCAACTATTATCTGTCGGCGGTATACGATCATCAGGCATTGGGAAGTGTGGGTGACAAGAGTGATGACCTGATTCTAAATCTGAAACACGATTATAAAATTGCAAACCGGTTGACTTTCTCAACAGGTATAAACGTCCAGTATAAGAATGAGGAAAATAACGGCATATCTATCGGCCGTCTGGCGGACGAAACTCCTTTCCATAATCTATGGGATGCTGAAGGGAATCGCATTCAATATTATATGGTAGATCCCTGGGAAGGCAAAAACCGGGAAGAAATGGGATATTTACCCTACACCACCAATATGCTGAATGAACAGGAAACGAACGATTATACCACCAATACCTTTTCAGCCCGTTTGCAGGCAGCTTTAAAGTGGAATATCATTCGAGGATTGGATGTAGAAACCCGTTTTCAATATGAGCGGGCTTATACCGATATCGAAGATTTGCGTAGTAAAAACAGTCCTTATATGCGCCGGTTAATTAACGACAATACTTTGGTGAATGCAGACGGACAGCTGATAAACAATCTTCCTGTAGGAGCCATGCACAAGGAAACAAAGAATGAACTGGAAGCCTGGACCTGGAGGAGCCAGTTGACCTACAACGGTGACTGGAATGACTCGAAACACATGCTGACAGCAGTCTTAGGACATGAAATGCGCATGTACCGCACCATAGGCCGTTCCGCCCTTCAATACGGCTACGACCCGGACGCCCTGACCTATGTCGCTATCGACGAAACAGCCTGGGAAAACAGGGAATACGATACTTGGTACGGCTTGCCTTCCCTGCTGGATAATGGTAAACAACATGAATTTACAGAGATCGACAATCGGGATTTATCTGTTTTCCTCAATGCTGCCTATACTTTTGCCGGTAAATATTCCGTATCGGCCAGTGGACGTATGGACCGGACCAACCTGTTCGGAAATGACTCCGATTACAATTACAATTTCATCTGGTCGAGTGGTTTAAGCTGGCGCATCAGCGAAGAGGCGTTTGCAAAAACAGATTGGATGGACCGACTGATGGTACGTTTGACCTATGGTATCGGAGGAAATGTAAATAAAAATTTCTTCCCGATGTTGATGGGAAGTAAAGGAGTTAGCAAAGGAGTACCTTACATCCACTTAATCAATCCGGCAAATAAAGATTTGACCTGGGAGAAAACCACTACGATCAATGCCGGTATCGATTTTGCCTTCTTGAATTATCGGATCGGCGGAAGTGTAGACTACTATCATAAGAAAGGAACGGATTTATTAGGGCGGGTAACCCTCGACCCCACCAATGGCTTCCCGGATGCCCAAATGAATTTCGCTTCCATGCTGAACCAGGGAGTGGAAGTAACTCTGAATACGACTCCTTTGGTGATTAACGATTTCAGATGGAATCTGGGCTTCAACATCAGTTATAATAAAAACGAAGTGACTAAGGTAGAAGCAGCCGGAAGTTCTGTACCGGATTATCTGGAAGGAGCTCCGGGCTTCGGAAACGGTGTGGCCATTGTCGGGAAACCGCTGGGACGTTTATATTCCTACCGCTATGCCGGTTTGGATGAGCAAGGACAGGTCATGCTTTGGCAGGGCAATGAAAAGGTACATTACTCCGCGTTCGATAAAAATATCGAAAATCTGAAATACGAAGGGACACTCGAAGCTCCCTGGTATGGCGGCGTAAATACCTCTTTTGAATATAAAGGAATTACCCTTTCTGCTAACGCTACTTATAAGTTCGGGCATAAATTCAGATTGCCTGTAGGGTCGGCATCGAGCCCTTATTCCCAATATGAGAACATTGCCGACAGATGGCGGCCCGGACATACTCAAACGAATGTGCCCGTTTTATTGGATAATCTACAGAGTACGGCTCAGTTCGAAATGGAGGAATATTATTCCGATGCTGACATACACGTCCGGGATGCAGCTTTCTTACGGTTGAACGAAATAAGCCTGGGATATACTTTGCCTAAGGCCATGATCCGGAAAACTCCTTTCAAACTGATCGACATACAGTGCCAAATACGTAATCTCGCTTTATGGACCGCAAACAAAGAAAATACCGATCCGGAAGCCGTGTATATGCCCCGGACCAAGAGCTTTATCCTTGGTGTGAAATTAACCTTTTAATGTACCGTAGTATGAAAACGAAAATATATAGTTTATTGATTGCCGTAGGACTACTTTCTTCCTGCAATAATTTTCTGGATGTAGACATGAAAGGCAAAGTAGTCCCTAAAACAGTGGAAGATTACGATGAAATGTTGAACGACCCGATCCGGTTTCTCGTACAGAACCCGAATTATATGATTCCAGAACTGGATTTGACGGCTGAAGAAATCCCGGGATTAGCCAGTAAGGATATAAAAGCATATCGTTGGGATGCCTACCAGTATTTATCCGGGGAAAACGATGATGATTATTCCGGATTGTATTCGCGGATCTATGCAGCTAATGAAATTATTAACCATATCGACGAAGCCGAGTCTGTAATGGGAAATGAGAAGCTACGGATGGAAGTGAAGGGACAGGCACATGCCGACCGCGCTTGTTGTTACTGGACTTTAGTCAATTTGTACGGATATCCTTACTCTAAAGTGAACGAAGATAAATTGGGAGTGTCTTTAATCCTCGAAAATGATTTGGCCCAAAAAAGCAAGCGGGCTACTGTTGGCGAAGTATATGCACAAATTTGCCAGGATTTACGAGTAGCGGCAGCCCTGGCTCCCGAAAAAGTAGCTCCGTTGAAAAAACTCAGGGCTTCCCGGCAAGCCGTATATGCTTTTCAAGCAAAAGTGTGGTTGTATATGAATCAGATCGATTCGGCCGAGGTAGCTATCGGTAAAGCTCTCGAAACCGAACCCGTGCTGTACGATTATAATAGCTTTGTGAATCAGTCGGAACTTGATAAACCACAAAGGCCATGTGCCGAGAATGGTACCCGGCCGAGATTAAATGCCGAGAAAAATGATGAAATCATATGGTATTCACCGATATACTACTATTCTTTTGCAATGAATCCCGCTACAGTCAGCCAGAATTTAGTCGATTTGTTTAATCCTGACGAGGATCTCCGTCACATACTGGAATATGGAAATGTAGACCCTTTTACCGGAATAACCTATGAGCGGGTACGCTATTTTGCCAGCAGCGGTGTACGTACTTACCTGATTTGTTCTGCCGAAATGTATCTGCTGAAAGCCGAAATCCTGGCACGCAAAGGAGATTATGCCAATGCAATGATCGCTTTGAACGCATTGCGGGAAAAACGTTATTTAACCGGAAGTGATTACAGTTTGTCTGCCACCGATGCTGCAGATGCTTTGAAAAAAGTGAAGGAAGAACGCGCGCGCGAATGGGCCTGTACGTTTATGACCTGGTTCGATTTAAGACGTTATCAGGCATACGGCGAAACGATACCTACTTTCCAGCGACAAGTAGGAGATCAGACTTATACGCTGGCTCCCGGAAGCAATCTTTATACATTGTCGATTGCTCCGTATGTGATTGAAAAAAATCCGAATATCGAACAAAATCCACGCTAATTGGTTTTACGTCATTCAATTAAACAAATAAGTTATGAAAAAAATTGGACTTATACTATTGATAATAAATGCGGTATGTCTATTGAATGCATGCTCTGACGAGGATTATGTATTGAAACATGACTCTCCGGTTGTGGACTACGTTTTACCTTCTTTTATGAAATTAGGTACAGATGTAGTGTTTCCAGGTAATGGTTTTTCCAGCAAGGCAGAATTGTATCTGAAAAATGAAGCAGAGGAAATGATCCGGATTATGCCCGAGAAAATTGTAAACCGCGGTTTCTCCTTTAAAGTGCCCGAAGATTTGCCGAAAGGTTTTTATACGGTAATCCTCAGACTGGAGGGTGACTGGGAATTGGGTAATGTACGTGTTATCAAAGAATACAACAAACAGAAACGGCTCAAAGCGATTAATTATGATATGGGAGGCTTTGTTTTGCCTTTTACATTGACGTATGATGAACAGGGACGGTTGAGTACTTTTTATTCGGAATTTTATGGAGACTATCATTTATCTTATGGCGAAAATCGTATTGATGTCGTCGATAATTTAATGGAAAGTTCGTTTAGTTTCAACCTTCAGGACGGGAAAATTATCAGTTCCATGGAATACGGCGAAACAAGCGATTGGCTCTATGAGGACGGATATTTGATAAATGCTGCCGGTAACGGCTATACCTATGAAAATGGTAATTTGCTTATAACAGACAATGATATGATGGCAATCGCCTACGAATATACCGACAACAAATTGATTAATTCCGGTTTATTGGATATAACGGCTTGCTGTATGTATGTGAATTATTCTATCACAGGCATGGAATTTATCGCTTCTTTGCTGAATATGAGTGGAAAACATTCTGTAAATCTGCCTACGGCACTACCGGGATTCGGGAATTTCACTTATAAATATGAAAATAATGATCCTACCGGAAATGTAACCCGGCTCATCCTAGCTGCAGAGTTTACTGCCATGGATTTAACATTCGTCTATGAGACTGCTGAAATCTTTTTATAGGAATGGGCATATGAGAAGGATTAAAAATATAGGCCGGCTATGTGTCCTGTGCTTACTGGCAATGTCCTGTAAGCACGAACCGGCCTACCGCATCGAAGGGGAATTTCCGGATGCTCCCGAAGGCACTGTGGTATATTTCGAAAAGGATTCGGCAGTCATTCAGAATGGGAAATTTGTCTTTCAGGGCAAGACAGCCTACCCGAAATTATCTTCCCTACGGGTAAAAGGAATCAACCGATACGGTATGCCCGGATATAAAGGCACCCGTCTGTGGATAGAAAATACGGATATCGGAGTTGCTTGTGCTTATGCCGATCTTCCGGATTTCTTCCAATACTCGGAACGGATGAAAATAACGGGTTCGAAACTCAACGACCAATACAACCGTTACCGTAAAGACGTTGTAGCTTTGGGGACGCGTGACAGTCTATGGAAAATCTATCAGCAAGTATATCTGATTCCTTCTTTTGAATGGAGAAATGTAGACGTACAGGCCGGAATCCGGGTAATGCGTGAAATCCAGGATCTGTCAGCCCGTCAAAAGCAATTGACCCAAAAATTTATTGCAGAGCATCCGGACTCCCCCATTTCACTGGAGTTGCTGAGCGGTATCATCCGCGGGCAAGAATATACATTGACGGAAGCCGACCGGATGATCGGGTCTTTGGACACCTGTCTCAACGCTTTACCTGCTTATGCTGACTTACTCAACGCTTATAAGGCCTTTGCTCCGACTGCAAAAGGGCAAAAATATATCGATGTAACTTTACTCGACAAAGAAGGGAAAGAGGTCAAATTATCCGATTATATCATTCCGGGAAAGTATAATATGCTGGAGTTCTGGGCTTCCTGGTGCGGGCCCTGCCGGGGCGAGATTCCTCATTTACGGCATGTAAACGAGGTTTTGGGAAAAGATTTTAATATCATCAGTATTTCCATAGATGAAAAGAATGCAGATTGGCAAAAAGCCATGCAGGAAGAAGGGATGATATGGACACAATTGAATGTTCCGGGTGGATTTAAGGGGGAGGCTTGTCAAAAATATAATATCGATGGTGTCCCTTACAGCCTGGTGCTGGACGGCGAAGGAAAGATTCTTGCCGGAGAAGTCCGGGGGGCCGAATTGGATATCTTGTTGATCGATTTGTTGGAAGAAAAGGCGGAAAAATTATAAAACAGAACCCTAAAAGTTAGATAAAAAACTTTTAGGGTTTATTTTTATGAAATCAGTTATAAACAAAAACTGCTAAACAATTCTCTCCTACAAAGCCGTAATTTCTTCCGGGCTGAGTCCTGTAAAATCGGCTATTATGCTCATATTCATTCCGGCAGTTTTCATCTTCCGGGCAATTTCCTGTCTTTCTTCCATCTTTCCCTCCACCTTCCCTTCCATTCTCCCTTCCATTCTTCCTTCCAACTTTGCACCATCGAGCATACCGTGTTCAATCATCACGGCATTGAGGTGCTCATCGTAAGCCCGGCGTTCTTCCGGCGTCATATTGTAGTACACCAGTTTTTCCCGGGCCTCGGCCAATCCCGGAGCAGTAGTGTTCTCGCGAATCGTCCCGTCCTTCAGATACGCTATCCACTCCTCCAAAGGGGTCACCGCCACCTTGTTGAACTCATTCACCCGGATCAGATAATATTCGGGGAAAATCTCCGAAGGAAATTTATGCACCAGTAAGTCCTTCTGCCGGGCCGTAATCTCCAGCCGGTCGCCCGTATGCACCCCCTTGAAAATATTCTGCCCGTGATAAAGATAATCCTTTCCCTTGCCGATGTCGATATAGAGGATACTGATGGAATACACTTTTTTCACTTCCTGGTAACTCTCGCCCAGCGAAATATGCTCCGTGATAGCCTTTGCTACCCCATACAACACCCGTTCCAGGAAGTACAACTCCCGGGTATTCTGGATTTCCACAATGATAATCTCGCCCTTGCTGTTGCGGGCTTTGATGTCCACACGGTTAAACTTATCTTCGGCAGATTGCTGATTGCCTTCGCTCTCTAGCAATTCCACAATCTTCACTTCCTCATTCAGAAGCACCGTGAGCAATCCTTCGAGCACCCCGAAATTGGCTTTCTGCCGCAGCAGCCTTTTCACTGCCCAGTCAAAGCGGATATATTTATCATGTTGTTCCATAGCCTCATGTATCGATGACATTCACAAAATTACGTCTTTTTCCGGTTTTATCAACGCCCCGGGCATTGAAATGCATTTTTAGAACAAAGGGACGGGGGTAATGTTCCATTTCTGCTGCCGGTTAAAAAAAATTCACTTTTCGTTTATCCCTTTTTGTACCCCATCGTATAATTATTAGAAACGAATGCAAAATGGAGTTAAAACAATATTCCCCGATAGCCCGGCTTTTTTTAAAACACTTAGCTGGGGGAAATGAACCCGGAAGAGCAAAAACCACTCGACGACTGGGTAAACCGCTCCGACCGGAACCGCGCTTATTTCCGGAAATGGTGTGACGAACAGCAGCAGGAACAACAACTGGAAAAAATCGCAGCCTATGCCGCTGCCGCCGACTGGCAAACAGCGGTCCGCAAAAGGAACCGCCGGAAATACCTGCGCCGGGCAATCGCTGCTGCCGGCGTAATCATACTCATCGGAGGACTGAGAATGTTTCGCTATGGTCAGGAGACACCTGCTCCACCCGTTCCCCTCGCACAGAAAACAGAGATACAACCGGGTAAACGCCTGGCACGCCTGGTCAACTCCTCCGGTGAAATCGTACAACACGACACGCTGCAGCAAACAGAACTGAACAAGCTCGAAGTACACCGGGAACAAGGCACGTTTGTCCCGCAAAGCACCGGCCGAACCGATAAAAAACAGCCTCCGACTACCACTACGTAGACATTCCCGAAGGCGGCGAATTCAATTTTCGGCTGCCCGACGGCACGGAAGTATTCCTCAATACCGGCAGCCGCCTGCGTTTTCCGGAATATTTCGTTCCCGGCCAGGAAAGACGCATCAACCTCAGCGGCGAAGCCTATTTCGATGTAGCCCGCGATACGGCTTCCCCCTTCCTCGTTTGTCTAAAACATACCACAATAAAAGTACTAGGAACCTCGTTTAACGTAACTGCCTATCCGGAAGAAGGGCACGAAGTGACCACCCTTGTACAGGGATCCGTTGCGATGAAACAGGTGACCGGCGGGCAGGAAGTCCTCCTAACGCCTGGACAACAAGGAAATTACGACATCTACAACAGGCTCTCACCCGGCAAAAAGTAGACGTCAGCTACAACATCTCGTGGAAAGACAGCGTATTTGCCTTCGACAAATAATCCCTGCAACAGGTCATGGAAACCCTGGCCCGATGGTACATGTTCGAAGTCAGCTACACCGAACCTGCACTCGGCGACATCCTATACACCGGAAAAATAGCCCACCACGCATCCATCGCACAGGTCTTGCACACCTTTGAACTTATGGACGAGCTAAGCTTCGACATCCGCGGAAAACAAATCATCATCGGCAGAAAATAAAAACAACCGGCTCTTCTTGCACAAGAACGGGTTGCCACACTTGTATAAACCAATTATAAATCGTTTTAACAACGAAGGCTTAGAGATTGTGTGCATCTCCGACGACGACTCGGCCAAATGGCACCAGCCACACCGGCCCTGCCCGAAACCGCTGCCACAGACGACCGCAACCCGGTACGCGTGGCCGCCACCATAGAGCCACTGCCCAACGGCAACTGCCAGGTGACGGTCCGCATGAAAATCCACAAAGGTTACCACATTTACGGCCGTTTCGCCGACAGCGCCCCCTTCATCGCAACGACGGTGGAATTCCGTCCGGCTTCCGGCGTCACCTGTCTCGGCGAAACGAAAAAGCCTTCCGCCAAGAAATACAATAAAGCCGGAACCACCGTCTACAAGAACGAAGCCGTCTTCCGCCAGGAAGTGAGCGGTAAGGGCGGAGTAACCTACCTCGTCGGCTGGCAATGCTGCAACGAAACCATCTGCATGCCACCCACGGAAGTGGAAATCCAAGCGGAATAACCTCTCCCCGGCAGCATAACAAAACATCTTCGCCCATAAAAGCAGTCTTTCGACGGACGGAGATGTTTTACGTCAACAGGAAAAACCATGTTTGCAACATCTTCCCCTCCTTCGGCAATCTTTCCGTATACGGCTGTAATCTCCGGGAAACCGTAAACAAAAGAGACTTTATATTTCCATACAGGCAAAGAGCCCCAATGAACCCGCCATCCGGAGGAAAAGAATGCAGGGATATCATAAATACATGAAAAAATATTATCTTGCAACCGATTTACCGCTTATTGGCATGGCAGATGGAACAGAATGTTTCTTCCGACATCTCGAAATGGGACGACCAATGTATGCAGGCATTCATAAAAGAGAATGCCGCGGTTTTCCGTGTATTTGCATTACGCTATATCTCCGACCCCGATGCGGCAGACGATTTATTGCAGGAAGCCTATATGAAATTCTGGCTCCGGCGTAATACCATCGGAGTGGTGAACTCCCCGCGCAATTACTTCTTTTCGGTACTGAAAAACCTGATTTCCGACAGGCGGACCATCTATGCCCGGAAAGCCGGAGAGTCCCTGGAGCAACACGACACAGACATGCCGGACGAAGGAAACTTCTTACTGAATATACTCGAAGCCGAAAGCTCTGCATTGATAGCCCGGGCGGTCATGCAATTGTCTCCCCAAAGCCGTAAGGTGATTCTGATGACTCTCGAAGAACGGCAGATGCAGGAAATAGCCGAAACACTCGGCATCACGGTCAATACGGTGAAAACCATCAAATACAGGGCACTGAAACGCTTGTCGGAACTCCTTTCCCGGGAGGACTTTTTTATACTACTTCTGCTTTGTTATTTCTCCGTAAGGTAAATTTGCAATTTCAAATAAATATTCATTTCGTGTCATACTTTTTTTGCTTTCCGGCCGTCTATGTAAATGAACGGCGGCAAACCGCAATAAACATGACCCGCCGAATGAATAAACCGCAATATCTATGAAACAAAAAAATATGCATCCCCGGCTCAGGGAATTGATTGCAGGAAAAATCCTCGGACAGGAATTACCGGAGGAAGACAACCGTTGGCTGGAGCAATGGCTGGCAGCCTCGGACGAGCACCAGGCTTTATTCCAACGGATAAAAAGCCTGGAAGGAACGAAAGAAATCATACAACTCGAATCTGCACACTATGGTGAAGAAATGGCCCGGCGATTCATGCAGGCAAAGGTCCGGCCGGTACGCCGGCCATTGTACCGCCGTTTGAAATGGTGGTACGGAGCGGCAGCGGCAATAGTCCTGTTAGCCATCGCCGTATGGTCGGCCCTACCCGGCGGAACAGACCGGCAGGAGCCGCAGACAGCCCAAACAAAGCAAGAGATTGTGCCGGGCGGAACGAAGGCCGTACTTACCCTGGCAGGCGGACAGCAGGTGGAGGTATGCCGGGCAGAAGCTACCCGTACGGGTAATGTTTTCGTCGATACAAAAGGCCAATATGCCACCCCGGCAGCAGACACCACCTGGCATACACTCACCATCCCTGCCGGCGGCGAATTCCGTTATACGCTTGCCGACGGCACGGAGGTGTGGCTCA
>CAJKZL010000053.1 GCA_905204385.1 uncultured Odoribacter sp.
CAGCGATCAAAGCATTCACATCGTCCATGGTGCAAGCGTTATAGGTAGAAGCCCGGAAACCACCTACCAGACGGTGACCTTTCACTCCGACAATGTTTTTAGACTTGCAGAAATCCAGAAATTCCTTTTCCAGATCTTCATAGCCCTCAGCCATTACAAAAGGAATATTCATGCGTGAGCGTGAACCTTCTTCCACTACACTGCGGAAAACGCTGTTCCGGTCGAATTCAGCATACAAAGCATCGCATCTTTCGATCGCTAATTTTTCCATAGCTTCCACCCCGCCCATTTGCTTGATCCACTTCAGGGTTTCACCTACTGCAAAAATGTTGATGCAAGGAGGAGTATTGAACATAGAGCCATTTTCCACATGTGTCTGATATTTCAGCATGGTAGGAATTTTCCGGTCGGCCACCACTTTATCCAGATAATCGTTGCGGATAATCACGAAAGTAGCACCGGCAGGTCCGAGGTTCTTCTGGCAACCGCCATAAATCATCAAATATTTGGAAACATCCACCGAACGGCTGCAAATATCCGACGACATATCGGCAATCACAGGTACAGGGCTATCCAGATCTTCAAAAATCTCGGTTCCCCGGATCGTATTGTTGGAAGTAATGTGCAGATAATCTACATCCGAAGGAATTTCAAACCCTTTCGGATAGTAAGTAAAATTACGGTCTTCAGAAGAAGCGATCACTTCCACTTCGCCCCATAATTTAGCTTCAGCAATAGCTTTTTTAGACCATACACCGGTATTTACATAAGCTGCTTTCTTCCCTAAGAAGTTATAAGGAATCATGCAGAACTGCATGCTGGCACCACCACCCAGGAAAATTACGGAATAATTGTCCGGAATATTCAGGACTTCTTTAAACAGAGCGACAGTCTCGTCGTATACAGCCTGAAAATCGGCAGAACGGTGAGAGACTTCCAGTAAAGACTGTCCACTATTTCCTAATTCGATGATTGCCTTAGCGGTATTCTCTAAAGTCATATCGGGCAGCTTGCACGGACCCGCATTAAAAATATGTTTTCTCATTTTGTTATAAATTATTTAAAGTTACTATTTTAATGGATTCAAACGTTACAAATATGCAAATTTTACTTCAGATAATATCCTTTTTTAAAGGAAATATTCTTCTTGGGTTATAATTTAATATTCAACGTTCGGTTCATCCTATTTCAGTGCGGAAAGCAGGAGGAATTTCCCTGTTTCCGCAGGCTGAAATCAAAAAAAAGGAGTTTTTACTATTTTAGCTTTCAAGGCTTTATTTCTGACCCGGATATAAATCTCGGAATCCAATTTATGAAAACCGCTTTTAACATATCCTGTACCGATGGATTTTCCGGTCAGGGGAGAAACGGTGCCCGAACAAACCACTCCGATTTCATTTCCTTCGGCATCTTCGATAGGATATCCTTGCCGTGCAATTCCCCGGTCGATGATTTCAAAAGGTTTCATATAACGGGACGGCTTATCGGCCTTGATTTTTTCATGATACTCACGCATGATGAAATCATTGCCCGGAACAAATTTAGTGATCCATCCCAAACCGGCTTCAATCGGAGAATGTTCATCGTCCAGTTCATGCCCGTAGAGACAGAATCCGGCTTCCAGACGGAGCGTATCGCGGGCGCCCAGGCCTATCGGTTGAATCCCGAATTCCTTTCCGGCTTCAAACACCGCATTCCACAGCTTTTCAGCATCTTCATTGTAGGCATATACCTCACAACCTCCCGAACCGGTATAACCGGTAGTGGAAAAGATCACTTTATCGATGCCGGCAAAAGGGATTTCTTTGAAAGTATAATATTCCATATCGGTTACATTCTCCTCCGTCAGCTTCTGCATAGCCTTCAGCGCCAAAGGTCCCTGAATGGCCAACTGACAAATCCGGTCCGAAGCATTCTCCAGGTCCCCGGGCTGCATACCCAGTTCTTCCGCATGCTTAACCACCCAATTCCAGTCTTTCTCAATATTAGCGGCATTCACCACCAGCAGATATTTTTCCGGTCCGAAACGATAAACCAGCAAATCGTCCACTACGCCTCCCTTGTCATTAGGGAAACAACTGTACTGAACCTTACCGTCTATCAGCGCAGCAACGTCATTCGTCGTCAGTTTTTGTACCAGTTCGAAAGCTTTCGGCCCTTTGATCCAAAATTCTCCCATATGGGAAACGTCGAAAACGCCCAGCTTATTGCGGACGGTCAAATGCTCTTCCTTTATTCCGGTATTATATTCTATCGGCATATTATACCCTGCAAAGGGAGCCATACGCGCACCAAGTGCTTCGTGAAAATGAGTAAACGGAGTTGTTTTCATATTGATTGAATTAAAATTTATTACAGAATTTCCAAATTGCAAACGTTGGCTAATCCAAGCCACACAAAGATACAATTTATATCTGTTTTTTTCTTTTCTTCCCTTTTTTTTATCTTCGCACCATCTCATTTTATTGCAAAAAATATTTGGTTATTTATGCGAATTGTCATATTTTCGACAAATCGAAAGACAGGAAAGAATCTTTAATTGTATTGTATTTTCCTTTACACGCCAAACAATACCTAAACTAACACTTTAAAAACAACATAATCAAAAAACAAGAAAATGATAACAAAACTGTTTCCTCAAAGAGGATGTATTATTGCAGAATTTACTGATCTGAAAAGATTTACTTTAGCTGTAACCGAAGAAGTCAAAACAGAATTAAAACCTATTCTCTCGGAAAACGGGGTTAAATTCATCTTCAATCTGCAAAATGTCGAATTTATCGACAGCAGCGGCATCGGTTGCATTATCTCATTGGTGAAAACAGCAAAAAGTTGTCAATCGGAAATCAAACTATGCAATTTAAGTCCGGCAGTAATGGAAATCATGAATTTATTGCATTTGTCTATGATTTTCGACATAGAGAAAGATGTAGAGAGCTGTATACGGAGTTTTGAAAAAAATTAAACAGACGTTCTTCGAAGTATTAGCGCCACCCCTGTCTCATGGACAAAGCTTTTAGCCGAACCGGCGGGAAAAATCCCTGATCCGATGGATCGTGAGAGATCTTTTCCCGCCGGTTTATTTGTAGAGCTTTCAGGGATTTCCGTCAATCTCCCAACGTAGCCACCATCACAGCCTTGATGGTATGCATCCGGTTTTCGGCTTCGTCAAAAACGATGGAATTGGGCGATTCGAAAACCTCTTCGGTCACTTCCACGCCGTCCAATCCGAATTGCTTGTAAACATCGCGTCCTACCTGGGTTTCCAGATTATGGTAAGCAGGCAGGCAATGCATGAACTTGCATTTTTTATTTCCGGTCATAGCCATCACCTGAGCATTCACCTGATAAGGTTTCAGCACACCTATCCGTTCGGCCCATACCTCGGCGGGTTCGCCCATAGATACCCATACGTCGGTATACAGGAAATCACATCCTTTAACCCCGGCTTCCACCTCATCCGTCACTGTTACCTTTGCTCCGGTTTCTTGGGCAATTTCCTGGCAGGTGGCTATCAAGCGGGCATCCGGCTGCAAATTTTTGGGAGCGACAATCCGGACGTCCATCCCCATTTTGGCTCCTCCCACCATCAAAGAATTTCCCATGTTGAACCGGGCATCCCCGAGATAGGCGAAAGTCACCTGATGCAAAGGCTTGTCCACATGCTCGGACATCGTCAGAAAATCGGCCAGGATCTGCGTAGGATGGAATTCGTTCGTCAAGCCGTTCCATACCGGCACACCGGCATATTTGGCCAATTCTTCCACGATATCCTGGGCAAATCCCCGGTATTCTATTCCGTCATACATCCTTCCCAACACCCGGGCCGTATCCTTCATCGATTCCTTTACTCCGATTTGCGATCCGGTAGGTCCCAGATAGGTTGCATGCGCACCCTGGTCATAAGCGGCCACTTCGAAAGCACAGCGCGTACGGGTGGAAGTCTTCTCAAAAATCAGCGCAATGTTTTTCCCTTTCAGGCGGGGTTGTTCCGTCCCGGCATATTTTGCCTTTTTCAACTCGGCAGCCAGATTCAGTAAATATTTAATTTCTTCGGGTGTAAAATCCAATAATTTCAGGAAATTTCTGTTTCTTAGATTAAAAGCCATAATGTTCAATTATTTTAGGTTGTAAATTCTGATACTACTCGCTAGTGTCTTGACAAATGTACATATAAATTTTATAATTTTTCAATCGTAGTGCAGGGTTATTTTCGATCCGTAACGACGGTCTTCAAGCTTAGTCGCTTCGGTGATCACTGCTTTTTGTCCTCCTTTTTCCACAAACGACAGACAGGCCCGGATCTTGGGGGCCATGCTTCCTTCGCCGAACATCCCGGCTTCAAGGTATTTCACGGTGTCGGCATAATCGAGAAATTCGAGTATCTCCTGGGTGGGCTTCCGGAAATCCTTGTAAATATACGGTACATCGGTCAGAATATACAGTTCGTCCGCCTTGATGCGGCTTCCGATCATTGCGGAGGCAAGGTCTTTATCGATCACCCCTTCGATGGATTGCAACATGCCCTTGTCATCGATATAGACAGGGATGCCGCCTCCACCACCGGTAATCACAATGCTACCGGCCCTGGCCATTCTTTCCACCAGAGCAGCATTTTTAAAATCCACGGGGGCAGGTGAAGGGACCACCCTGCGCCATCCGCCTTCCACTTTAATTTCCTCTTTAAAAGTCCAGCCATGTTCCTCCGCCAACTTACCGGCTTCTTCCTGCGTATAAATTTTCCCCACCCGTTTGGTCGGATTCTTCAATGCCGGATCGTGCCGATCGACAACCACCTGCGAAATCATAGACACCACATGCCGGCTCAACCCATGTTCCCGTAAAATATTCCTCAGGTTCCGTTCGATCATATATCCGATTTGCCCCTGAGAATAAGCCACACACATATCCAGGGTCATCGGCGGAAGCCCGTACATTTTTACCCCCGCATCGTCGCTCATCAGGATATTTCCCACTTGCGGTCCGTTTCCATGCGTTATCACCAGATTATATCCATCCCGGACTAAATAAATCAAATTTTCCAGGGTTTCCCGGATATTCTGATTTTGCTCTTCCACCGTTCCTTTTTGATTTCCCCTCAGGATGGCATTTCCTCCCAACGCCACTACGGCTAATTTTTTTTCTTCCATTATTTTCCTTGCTTTTGATTACAATATTAAAGTATTTCACCATCCTTCCTAAAAGTTTCTTCTCAAAACCAATTATTTTATCACGGATAGTAATCTTCAGACCTCTACAAATTTAAAAAATAATGTTGCGCAAAAAATAGCGAAATACACATTTTCCGCTTATGCAAACGTTTGATAATCAACCCTAGGTATAATTATTCCCTGAGAATTTATAATTATGCGGCGTAAAAATCAGGGAAAAACGCTTTTCGCTGATATCTTTCCCTTAAACTTTCCTCTTTTACTTTTTATTTTTGCTATCTTTGCAACACCATGAAAGAGAAGGAAAAGGATATCAGGCAGCAAACTTCGTTGTTCAGTAAAATCATGAACAAATATACGGTTGTATTGCTTATCTTTTTGGTATGGCTGGCCTTCTTCGACCGCAACAATCTGGTCGGAAAGATGCAACTCCGGGGGAAAATCTCCACCTTAAAGAAAGAAAAGGCTTATTACCTCGAAAAGATCGAAGAGGACAAGCGGAATATGAAAGAACTATTGAGTAATAAGGACAATCTTGAAAAATTCGCCAGAGAGCAATATCTGATGAAGAATAAAAATGAAGATGTCTTTGTCATTGTAAACGAATAGCTGACGTGGGGAGAATACTGGCCATCGATTACGGGAAAAAAAGAGTCGGAATAGCAGTAAGCGATCCATGCAACATTATTGCGACAGGTCTCACCACCGTTCTATCCCACGAGATCTTCCACTTTTTGCAGGATTACCTTTCCCGGGAGCAGGTGGATTTATTTGTGGTCGGCTATCCGAAACAGATGAACAACCAGGATTCCGAAAGCATGAAATACATCAGGCCTTTTCTGACGGCCTTGAAACGCAAGTTTCCCGGCATTCCGGTGGTGATGTACGACGAGAGATTCACTTCCGTGATTGCCCATAAAGCCTTGATAGAAGGAGGTGCCCGCAAAAAGACCCGACAGGACAAAGCCCTGATCGACACCATGAGCGCCACCATCATCCTCACTTCTTATCTGGAACAACAAAAAAACCTGAATTTGTAAACCATAAAATCGAATACATTTATGTTTTTACCTATTGTAGTCTACGGACATCCCATATTACGAAAAACGTCGGAAGACATTTCCATGGATTATCCCGATCTGGATAAGTTTATCCAGGATATGTTCTACACCATGGACGAAGCGGACGGAGTGGGCCTGGCAGCTCCTCAGGTGGGACGCAATATCCGGATTTTCACTGTCGACGGCAATGCTTTTGAAGAAATGGACCCGGACTGTAAAGGCTTCCGGAAAGTATTCATCAACGCCCGCATCACCGAACGCTGGGGCGAAGAAGTAAACCGCAACGAAGGGTGCCTGAGCATTCCCGGTATACACGAAGACGTCAGACGCAAAGACCATATACGGATTGTTTACCTCAACGAAAAGGGAGAACAACTGGAAGAAGAATACTCCGGGATCAAAGCCTGGATCATTCAGCATGAATACGACCACCTCGAAGGTATTCTTTTTACGGACCACCTGTCGGCTCTGAAGAAAAGATTGTTAAAAAACAAACTCAGTAACATCAGCCTGGGAAAATTCAAAGCGGCTTACCGGGTGATTTTACCGAAATAAGAGCATAAAGCCGGTCTTCGATTGAGAATTTTTTCGTAAATTTCGAAAGGATTCTCAATGTCTCTAAGCGATGGTGTAAACTTCAATTTTAAATATCCTTTCGTATACCTTCTGCTTGCGCTGATAGCGGGTATACTTTGTAGCGGTTGGCTGTATCTGCCGTTATCCGTGTTTTATGGTTCGGGGCTTCTTTCGCTTTTTATCCTGAAACGTTATCCCCGCCTGTCCGAACTATTTATCTTTGTATGCGTGTTCGCCACCGGATTACAAACCGCCACGCCTCCGGCTTTTCGCCCCGAACGCAATTCCCTGTATCTGGTCCGGGCCCGGTGCGAAGAAATATTGTCCCGCAACAATTACATCCTGAGCATGGAGGGACAGCGTTTTTATCTCAGCAGCTATCATACGGACAGCAGCTATCGTTTGGGAGATTCCCTGACGTTTTACAGCCGGATTCACCTCTTGACCGATCGCTCCAATCCCGGAGAGTTCAGTTATACCCGCTACCTGAAGCAAAAAAATGTCCGTCATCAGCTCATTCCCCGAACCGGGATCACCCTATCGGGCCATTCCGACAACATCCGTTCCCTTTTCCAGGACTACCGCCGGTACTTTCTCCGCAAAACGGCCCGGCTCTTCCCGAATAGCGACAGCCGCACGCTCATCGAGGCTCTTTGCCTGGGATATAAAAACGACCTGGACAGCGGAGTAAAAACGCTGTTTGCCGATACCGGCACCGTTCACCTCCTTTCGGTATCGGGGCTCCATACCGGAGCGATCTATCTGTTATTGATCTGGATTTTTCGGATCACCGGACTCAAGGAAGGCAAAAAAGAATTGCTGCTGCTGCCTGTCCTCTGGGCTTATGCCTGCCTCACCGGCTTATCCCCTTCCGTCGTCCGCGCTGCGACCATCCTTTCCTTCATCACCCTGGGCAGGGTTCTCAACCGGAACTACACTTCGCTCAATTCCCTGGCGGCCTCCGCTTTCTTTACCTTATCGGTCGATCCCTTTATGCTTTATTCCCTAAGCTTCCTCATGTCCTATAGTGCTTATGGCGGTATCCTGCTGCTTTATCCGGTGTTCAACCGGCTGAAAGGAAAACTTTCTCCCCTGCTTTCTTTCCTTTATCAAAGTTGCAATCTCACCCTTTCGGCCCAATACTTCACCCTGCCGATCACGGCCTATTTTTTCCATACGGTCAACCTTACGGGCATTCTGGCTAATCTGCCGGCCGTCCCCCTGGCCACCCTTCTGCTGTATTGTTCTGCCCTTACCCTTCTCCTGCCCGTGAGCCTAGGGCAGTATACAGCCTGGGCATGCGAGGGGCTAAGCCGGGTGCTGCTGCTGTTCCTGAAAACAGTCGCCCCTTTCAGCATGAACATCCGGGAGGTGTATCCCTCCGCCCTGCTCCTGCTCTCTATCTATGGCTGCCTGTTCGCCTTCGCCCTCTATCTCGGTCAAAGAAAAAAAGCCTGGCTACGATGGACTGCCTTATCTTTTTTTTCTCTTTTGCTCTGCCTCGTGGCCCACCAAAGCTATCTCTCGACACGACAGGAAGTCGTTGTTTTTCATTATCCGCGCGAATCGGTCGTATTGCTCAACCATCGGGGGCGATTCCTTCCCCTGAAAAACACTTCTCCCGGACAAAGGACGCCAGCTTACATCCGCCAAAACAACCTCCGCCCTTATCCCGCAGCCTCAGGGATATTGTCGCCAGGCTTCGACTGGTGCCCTCCCTGCCTGTCCGTCGACGGGACCCTGATCCTCATTGCCGATTCGGTCCACCGGAATTATCAGCCCTGCCATACGCTGATCGTTACCGACAATCTATCGCCCCATCAACTATTGAGTAGCGCATCGTCCTTTCCTCAAAAAATCATAACCGACGGCTCGGTGGACTATGAGCGGCAGAGACAATGGAAACTCTTTTGTCAAAAACACCACATTCCGCTTCATAGTACCGTAGAGCAGGGGTGCATCCGCCTTTCCTTAAAATAAACGGACAGGCCACCGTTTAATCCTATTATTTTACTAAATTTGCCCACAAAATATTTCGAAAGTCACCATCATGAATATTGTTATTGCAGGAGCAGGGTCCGTAGGAACACACCTGGCTAAGATGTTGAGTCGACAGGAACACAATATCATGCTGATCGACAGCGATCAGCAAAAAGTGGAAGAGCTGGAGAGCCAGATCGATATTCTTTCCATTGTAGGCTCCTGCACTTCCATCGGAGCTTTGAAGGACGCTGAAGTGGGGAAATGTGACTTATATATCGCCGTTAATCCACAGGAAGAACTGAACATCAATTCCGCTATCCTGGCCAAAAAGCTGGGAGCTAAACGGACCATCGCCCGTGTCAACAACAGTGAATACCTGGAAACAGAAAATGCCGAATATCTGCGGTCCATCGGGATCGATTCCCTGATCTATCCGGAACGACTGGCAGCAGAAGAGATCGTGGCTTCGCTGAAACAAATCGGATCGCGGCAGATGCACGAATTTTCGGACGGCAGGCTACAGTTGTTGGGCATTAAATTATGGGATAATGCCCTGATTTTAAATCATACCCTGATAAAAATGGCGGAAATATACGGAGCAGATCAGTTTCGTATCGTAGCCATCAAACGGCACAACCGCACCATCATTCCCCGGGGAAACGACGAATTGAAGTACGGGGATCTGGTGTTCATCGTTACCCGCCCTTCTTTTATTCCCAATGTGTTCACCCTTTGCGGGAAAGAACAGTTCGAGATCAAAAACATAGTGATTGTCGGGGCTTCACGGATCGGCATCAAAACCGCCTCTTTGCTAGAAAAACATTACAATGTCAAGATCATTGAAAAAGACCGGGAAAAGTGCATCCAACTGGCCGATAAACTCAAATCCACGCTGGTCATCAACGGCGACGGCCGGGACCTGACCTTATTGAGGGAAGAAGGCATTCGGAACATCGACGCTTTCATCAGCCTGACGGGTTCGTCGGAAACCAATATCCTGTCCTGTCTGCTGGCCAAAAAAATGGGAGTGAAAAAAAGCGTAGCCGAAGTGGAAAACATCGACTATATCGACCTGGCTGAAAACATCGGCATCGGAACGCTGGTCAACACCAAATTGATAGCCGCTTCCCATATTTACCGCTATACCATGAATGTAGACGTCAGACACTTGAAATTCCTGACCTTCTCGGAAGCCGAAGTGTTCGAACTCGAAGCCAAGCGGGGATCGAAAATTACCAGGCATGCCTTACAGGATATGAATTTTCCGGCCGATGCCACGGTAGGCGGAGTGTTCCGCGGAGAAGAAACCATCATTGCTAAAGGGGACGTACAGATTCAACCGGGCGACAATGTGGTTATCTTCGCCCTTCAGAGCGCAGTGAAAAAAGTAATCAAATATTTCCAATAATATGCTCAAATGATAAACTTCCGTTTTATCGCCAATCTGATGGGAAAGCTACTGATGGTTGAAAGTGCCTTCCTATTGCTTTGTGCCTGCGTCGCCCTGCTATATGGAGAATCCGATGCCCTGGCCTTTTTCTATACAACCTCGATAACAGCCGTTGCAGGATTCATGATGACCCATTTCATCAAAACCAAAGACCGGATTCTGGCCAAAAAGGACGGTTACTTCACTGTCACGATGGTCTGGATCGTTTTTTCCCTATTCGGTTGTCTCCCTTATATCTTCGGTCAAACCATTCCTTCATTTGCCGATGCTTTTTTCGAAACCATGTCGGGATTTACCACTACGGGTTCCTCTATTCTCAACGATATCGATTCCTTGCCCCACGCCACTTTGTTCTGGCGTTCCCTGACCCAGTGGTTGGGAGGATTAGGGATTATTATGCTGTTTATCGCCATTCTTCCCAGTCTGGGCATCGAAGGCCGCGACCTGTATGTAGCCGAAACCACAGGTCCTACCCACAGCAAAACCTCCTTCACGTTCACAGCTTCGGCCCGTCAGATGTGGATCGTCTACACCTCCCTGACTTTACTGCAAACCTTCCTGCTCATGTTCGGAGGCATGGATTTCTTCGACGGCATTTGCCACTCGTTTACCACAATGGCCACCGGGGGGTTTTCGACAAAGCAGGACAGCATCGCGTACTGGGATTCGGCATATATCCAATATGTGATCATTGTATTCATGCTGATGGCCGGAACGAATTTCGGATTGCTGTTTACAGCCATCCGGGGAAACTGGCGGAAGCTTCTCCGGGACAATGAATTTCAGCTTTATTTTCTCATCGCCCTGCTGGCTAGCGTCATCATCGGACTGGGATTATACTATCATCAGTGGGCAGGTCTGGAAAAAAGCATGCGCGACGCTGCCTTCCAGGTGGTTACTTTAATGACTACGACCGGTTTCGCCACGGTCGACTATCTGCTATGGCCGCCTTTCGTCTGCCTGATCCTGTTCCTGCTGTTTTTCATCGGTTCTTCGGCAGGCTCCACGGCAGGCGGAATGAAAGTCATCCGGGTATACATGTTGTTTAAAAATTCATTCATCGAATTAAAGAGAATCATTCACCCCAACGGTATCATTAATGTCAAATACAACGGCAAGACGGTACATCCCAATATCATGACCGGCATCATGGGATTTTCCATTCTTTACATGATCGTATTCGTTATCGGTACGATTATCATGACTTTATGTACGGAAGATATTATCACGGCTTCCAGTGCGGTGATCACTGCCATGAGCAATGTGGGACCGGCTTTCGGCAGCCTGGGCCCCATGGATTCCTTCGCCCCTCTCAACGATTTTGCCAAACTATTTCTGGCCTTTCTTATGCTGGTGGGGCGGCTTGAGATCCTCACCGTGATGGAGCTGTAAACCAGGGGCTTCTGGAAAAGATAATCAGGAAATCCGTACGAGGGT
>CAJKZL010000054.1 GCA_905204385.1 uncultured Odoribacter sp.
ATCCGTTCCAATCCCTGAAATAATTCAGGCCTTCCGATAGCTATCAGCAATTGCCGGAAATACTCCCGTGAAAATTCGGGGACAAACTTATCCATAGAATAATGATGATGAACCCCATTAGCAAAAAAAACCTTCTTTGCATAAATCATCAATTCCTGAAACTCTACGGTTTCGCGGTCCCCGGCATAATCCCTGATAATCCATTCCAAAGCCTTACGAACCTTGAGGTTATAACGATTATTCTGGTCCCATAAAATATCCCGACCTGCTAATGCAGCCTGGCTCAAATAATATATGAAAATCCGTTCATCAGGGCTCAACGCCTCAAAAACCGGAACCTGATAGCGTAATATTTTAATATCACCGAACTGCTCCGTTTGCCATACAAAATCTTCCATCTCTTTCCTATCCATTATTTTACCTACCTTCCCCATCCCCCATCTATCATCTATAATCTCTAATCTATCATCTTTCATCTCTAATCAATCCTCCACTTCCTCTTCATATCTCCATTCCCCCTCTTTCCATACCAAAGCATCATAAGAAGCATCCGGTCCGTAAAATGCAAAACAACCCTTATATTTCGGATCGGCAGGCACCAAATGATCGAAGATAATACGTTTTCCTCCCTTATCCTGTTTCAATGTCATGCTCCCTTCCGCAGCATACTCGAAACAAAGCGAGGCACTTCGGCTATTTCCCCGTCGCAACAAGGGAGAATTAAAATCCAGGGTGCCATCCGGCAGGAAAGAACAGACCTGCACAATCTTCTGGTTTGTCAAATGCGTTTTATTCCAGCCTAATAAAAGAAAATAAATGTCCTTCCCCTTCTTAAAGCCGATCAAATCATAATATAACCAAGCCTTTTTCTTTCCCTCACCATCCGAGAAATCTTTCAGGGAATATATTCTGTTCCCTTCCCTGAACCGGAACCAATTGTAAAACATCTGTCCTTCCCTCAATGGAACCACCCAGGAAAAGAGTTCAACCTCTTCTTCCCGGCTACACTTCCGATACCCTAAAAACTGTACGGAGGGTCCTTGCGGATATTTCCCATATTCGGTTTTTTCCAGGAAAAAAGGAATTTCATCAGCCAGTCTGATCCTCGTACTATCCGCATCGCTAGCTTTTATCTGCTGCAAGCGATCCATCACACTATCCATCTGACACATCGCCACCTCACTGAACAGCAAGCCGCTAAACAACAGTAAACTAACCCTGAACATTTTCACCCCCAATCTAAAATCTATAATCTATAATCTATAATCTACACCCTCCTTTTCCTTCTCGAAAAACCTCCCCAGTATTTCATCGGAAGATTTAATGGCATGTTTATACCATTGAAACAACACCTCATCTCTCTTTTCGGGCGACAGGTGCCAATCCAGCCCACTATCCCGTAACCGGCCAATCACACTATACATTATAATAGCAGCACAAACGCTAACATTCAGACTTTCCGTAAAACCATACATGGGCACTTTGACAAACTCATCTGCCTGCGATAGAACGGTATCCGAAAGACCGGTCAGCTCGGTACCGAAAAAGAAAGCCATTTTACCCTTCCCTAAATCCAACTCCTCCAGCCGGACATCACGGGTATGCGGCGTCGTTGCGATAATGCGGTATCCCTCGGCCTTCAATTCGTCGATCGTTTGCCGGGTATTATCCGCCAAGGCATTGTGGCGGTGTAAGGTCAACCATTCCCGGGCCCCCTGGGATACGGTCGAAGTGGAATCATAACGATTCCGGTTTTCAATCAAATGGACATTCTGGATGCCGTAGCAATCTGCCGAACGCATGACCGCACTTTGATTGTGCGACTGATATAAGTCTTCCAGTACCACAGTCACATAATCGGTCCTTTCCTGAACCAAACGGTCGAACAAAGCGTTCTTTTCATCCACCACAAAATTTTTCAGGTATTCCACCAATTCTCTTGTCGTTGCCATACCATTGTCATTTAAGTTGCAGACTTGCGTTTCTTTCCGAAAGCCTGCCATATTTTATGCTTTGCTTTCCGCCTTTCGGTGATTTAAAATTTTTTCTTTGCAAAATATTTCCACAAAGGCGCCACATGCAAGCCCTGCTTGATCCGATCCTGTTCCAAGAGTTCCAATACCTCGGCCGGAGTCAACAATTCCACCGCAATATCCTCGGTTGCTTCCTGATGACTTTCCGAGACCTTCTCGACATCTGTCGCTAAATAACAATAAGTCAGATTAGTATGAGTACCTGGATTCACCGAAATGACCATCCATTGTTCCCATTTTCCCTTTCCATAACCTGTCTCTTCCCATAATTCCCTCTGAGCAGCTTCCAACGAATTTGCATCTGTAGCATCGACAACCCCTGCACACAATTCGTAATCGACTTGTCCTAAACCATGACGATACTGACGCTCCATGATCATCATTCCTTCTTTAGTGATGGCAATCACATTTATCCAAGCCGGATATTCCATAACATAATACGAAAGAATCAGGCTTCCATTCGGCAACTGCACTTTTTCTTTCCTCACCGTAAACCATGGTTCTTTATAGATATATTGTGACGACAATACCTTCCATTTCTCTATTTGCTGTTTTTCCATCTTGAAAAAGGATATAATGCAAAAGAAGGGGTGTTTGGAACGAAACACCCCTTCTTTTATTGTGATCCATTGATCAGAATTGATCTGCTAACTCAGCGCCTGCTTTGAATTTAACAACTTTCTTAGCCGGTATGGTAATGGTATTACCAGTCTGAGGATTTCTCCCGCTTCTTTCACTTCTTTCAGATACGGAGAACGATCCGAATCCAATCAAAGATACTTTATCCCCACCTTTCAGAGCTTCACCAACTGTAGCAACAAAAGCTTCCAGAGCTTTTTTAGAATCTGCCTTCGTTAAACCTGCTTTTTCTGCAATGGCGTCGATTAATTGAGCTTTATTCATACTATAAATTTTTTAGGGTTAGAATTTTAAACCTATTCTCTAAAGGCAAATGTAGCGAATTTATTGACGTAGTCAACACTTTTCAAAAAAAAAATCTACATTTTTCAGTTTTTTTCAAAAAAAAGTGCTTGATTTGGCAATACATTTCTTTAGTTCATAAATTCCTGTACTATTGGCAAATAATACGATCGGCACATTTTTCTCCATCCATTGCCGCCGATATGATCCCCCCGGCATAACCCGCACCTTCTCCGCAAGGATACAATCCTTTCACTTCCGGATGCATCATATCTTCCCGACGCGGTATGCGGACAGGGGAAGAAGTCCGGGTCTCTACCCCCAATAAGAGCGCTTTCCGGGTCACAAAACCCGGAGCCTTGTGGCCAAAACAAGCCAAACCGGCAGCCAAACGGTCGTATAGGACGGCAGGCAACCAGGCACTCATCCGGGAACTTCTCACTCCCGGCTTATAAGAAGTCACCGGCAAATCTTCGCTCGATCTATCGGCCAGGAAATCTGTCAACACCTGAGCCGGAGCATACAAGCCTCCTCCTCCTTCTTTCCAGGCTTTTTGCTCCAGGTCCTCCTGAAATTCCATTCCGGCAAATAAACCGTGATAATTCATGCTTTCCAGCTCAGGCACACCCACAGCAGTAACGATGGCCGAATTAGCCCAAGCTGTATTGCGGAAGGAAGAAGACATTCCATTGACGCCCTGTTGTCCGGGAGCCGTCGCAGCCGGAACAATTACACCGCCGGGACACATGCAAAACGTATACACTCCGCGCCCTTTTACATTGGCGACAAAACTGTACTCAGCAGCCGGCAGCCAAAGTCCACGCCCGTCTTTCGAATGATATTGCATGCAGTCGATATCGAACTGAGAATGTTCCAGCCGCAAACCTACAGCAAAATCTTTGGTTTCCAAAGCGACGGACCGATGATGAAGCATACGGTAAACATCCCGGGCAGAATGTCCGGTTGCCAATATCACGCTTCCGGCATGATATTCCCGTTGCCCTGCCGCTACACCGTACACCTGACGATCCTTTATCAAAATATCGGTTACGCGGGTATTAAAATGGAGTTCTCCCCCATATCGTTCTATTGTTTTACGAATATTGGCTATGACAGAGGGTAATTTATTCGTCCCGACATGGGGATGGGCATCCACCAAAATCACCGGGTCGGCACCATGGTACACCAGAATTTCCATGGCCCTGCGGACATCTCCCCTCTTTTTGGAACGAGTGTACAATTTCCCGTCGGAAAAGGTTCC
Organism: uncultured Odoribacter sp.; assembly: GCA_905204385.1. Next base: position 4,216 of record CAJKZL010000054.1, read on the forward strand.
GGCCCCCCCTTCACCGAAGCCAAAATTCGAATCTTCATCGACCTCTCCCGTCGTATAGAGCCTTTTCAAATCTTTTTTCCGTTCTTCCACGGCTTTTCCTCTTTCCAGTACAACCGGCTTCAAACCACGCTCTATCAATCTCAATGCGGCAAAAAGACCGGCCGGCCCGGCTCCGACAATCACCACCGCTTCCTTTTGACTGACATCCTGATACGCCGGGACAAAAACCGGTTCCGGCGTTTCAATCCTGTCTATGTGGACCCCTAGCGTCAGATTCAGCAATACCTCTTTCTGACGGGCATCGATGGAACGGCGCACGGTATCTATCCGTTGTATCCGTCGGGGATTCAACCCCATTTTCCGGGCCGCTAAATCCCGTAGTGTACTCTCTTCTCCCGCCTCCCGGGGTTTTACCCTAATCTGTATTTCCTGATACATACAAGCAAAATTACCATTCAACAATACAAGAAAGCCCCGCTTTCTTATTTCCCTTCATCGTCACTTCCCCCTTATTCAAAATTAAAACAAACCGTAAAAATACGTGCCCTCAATTTTTTCAAAGCTTGCGTATAATTTTCATAACCACTAGTGGCAGGATCGGGCCGATGCACCAAAACATCGGTCAGCCCTACGGAAAAACGCAATTCAATACCGAATTTAAAATAAGGCAGATAAAAATCACTGCCTCCTCCAAACTCTAAAAAAGCATCCCCCTGTTCGGTCCTGAAGAAAACGGATTTTTCGGGTTCTATTTTATCATGCTTCTGGAAATCATATCGGTAACTTGCACCAGCAGAGAGAAAAGGACGAAAGTTATTGATCCGTTTAGCCTTATACCTTACCATCAGAGGCAAGGAAAGATAAACAGACTCATTGATCGCATTCTGTCTGTTATATTCTGCTTCCGAAACACCGGTAAAAACCAACTTTCTTTTGGAAAACTCCAAACCAGGCAAAAAACGCAATCCCCAATCTTCCGCCAGTCGTAATTCCGAAATAAGCCCTACTAAAAATCCCGTTTTCAATTTTCCCCCTTCCGCCCTCCAGGCATTTTCTCCTGAAAGTTGCGCTTTATAATCCATATAATTCAGCCCCACCGTAAACCCAAAATGAAGCAAAGCGTAATCTCCTCTTTGGTAATTAAGTATACGGGTGTTATGCATCACCTTTTGTCCCCGCGAGGACAAAAAAAGAAGAAGCAAAAAACCTGTATATAAAATTCTTTTCAGCATATTCAGCGTTCGGCTTACAGAGACCGGACGAAAGTAATTATTTTCCTTGTTTTCCGCAAAATCCACTGAACTTTAAATCCTTTTTCAGAAGTTGTTTCAGTAAGAGTAAACATTCGATCCCAGGATGGATAAATCTTGCCCCCGGAAGAATTTAATTTCAAAATTACTTTGTAACTTTGAATTTCCGCACGACAGACTATATTTAACTTATATATTTCCAGATATGAATAAAATAGCACTTATCACAGGAGCGACATCCGGTATCGGCCAAGCCACCGCCTTAAAAGCAGCCGAAGCAGGCTTCGACCTGATTATTACCGGCAGAAGGGCTGCAAGGCTCGAAGAACTGGCTAAAGCAATCCGTCAAAAAGGCACAGATGTGCTTACCCTCGATTTCGATGTCCGCCGGCCTGATGAAGTACAGCAAGCCATCGACCATCTCGATGGAAAATGGAGGAATATCGCCGTTTTAGTCAACAATGCAGGGCTAGCCGTCGGCGTCAATCCCATCCAAGACGGCAATTTGGAAGATTGGGAACGAATGATCGACACCAATGTAAAAGGATTGCTTTATGTCACCCGCGCCGTTGCTCCTCTCATGATCGCCAACAACGCCGGACACATCGTCAATATCGCTTCTATTGCAGGCAAAGAAGTTTATCCGGGAGGCAATGTGTATTGCGCAACCAAACATGCCGTAGATGCACTTTCCAGAGCCATGCGCACCGATATGCTGAAACACAATATAAAAGTAACCAATATCGCTCCCGGCATGGTGGAAACGGAGTTCTCCCTCGTCCGCTACAAAGGCGACGCAGAAGCTGCCAAAAATGTATACAAAGGCATGACTCCCCTAAGCAATGACGACATTGCCGACACCATTCTCTTTGCCATCACCCGTCCGGCACATGTCTGCCTGAACGATATCGTTATTATGCCGACAGCTCAAGCGAACTCCAGAGACGTAAACAGAAAATAACCTTTTGACTGCGATGAAACGGGAGAGGGAAATCTATACATAGATTTCTCTTTCCAAATTCAAAGCGTAAACCGGATTATAGCGTATGATTTCTACCGACTAATCCGGTTTTTCAATCCAATTCCAGACCGAAAATATTTTTCAATTCGGCGACCACCGGATTAAGCTTGACAAAATGTTCGAATTTTTCACTCGAAGTGAAAAGCTTCTTTTCCTCTTGAGTGATGTTAGTATCGAACAATTGAAATTCCAGGGAGATGAAACCATTGTTCAAAGTTTTCATAAAGGCCGTTTGGAGCTGAACTTTCAGGGATAGCAACTTGTCCAGTTGCAGTTGATTATCCACCAGAAAAGTGACCTTTTCTCCTTCGACCAAAGGGAGATGGGTGGTCAAAGCCAACGTCACGGTCGGATCCGGCTTGTGAGCAGCCAAATAAACTTTTATGGCTTCACTTACCCGCTCATTGTTAACGGCTTCCCGAGCCTTTACCTGCGTTTGTTTAACGACAACGGCCTGAGGTTTGACGACGGCTTGCACCTCGCTGACCTGTCGTAAGGAATCTTTGATCTTAAAGGAAGAATCAGGACGCCCTTTGCCGGTTTCTCCTGCCGTTTTCGTGGCTGCCTGAACTTTCTGTACAGGCTGGACGGACTGAGCCGACGGAACCACCGGATTCCCGAACTTACCGGTAAAACCGTCAATTTTCAGAAGTGCGAGAAACTCCGAAGCCCTCAGATTTTTTTTTTTAGTTCATTGATTTGGCAGAGACGGATAAAAGCCAGTTCCACACAAAGCCTTTTTTCCATCCTGACCTTATACTGCATTTCGCATTGTTCCACTACTTTCAATGCTTCGTACAGGAAATTTGCATCACATATTTCCGCCTGTTCGGCATAACGGGCCTTAATAGCGGCGCTGACTTCCAGTAATTGTACCGTCGCAGGCTCTTTCGAAACCAGCACGTCCCTGAAATGCTTGCCTAAGCCCGAAACCAAATTCCCTCCGTCAAAACCCTTTCCGATGATTTCATCCAGCAACAACAAAGTTTCGGCCACCTTACCCTGATAAAAAAGATCGGTCAACCGAAAGTAATAGTCGTAATCCAATACATTCAGATTCTCTATCACCCGGCTATAAGTCAAATTTTTTCCGCAAAAGCTGACCACCTGATCAAAAATAGAAAGAGCATCCCGCATAGCACCGTCTGCTTTTTGAGCAATGACGTCCAAAGCCGCCTCTTCTGCCAGAATCCCTTCCTTATCGGCAATATATTTTAAATGCTCGACTGTATCTCCCACTTTCATCCTGTTGAAATCATAAATCTGACAACGGGAAAGAATGGTGGGCAAAATTTTATGCTTTTCTGTTGTGGCGAGAATGAAAATGGCATGGGCAGGCGGCTCCTCCAATGTCTTCAGAAAAGCATTGAAGGCAGAAGTACTCAACATATGTACCTCATCGATGATATAAACACTGTATTTACCCACTTGAGGCAGGATTCGCACCTGTTCCACCAATCCCCGGATATCGACGACACTATTATTGGAGGCGGCATCCAACTCGTGAATATTGAGTGAACGACCGGCATTGAAGGCCTTACAGGATTCACATTCATTGCAGGGCTCGGCATTCGGCTGCAAATTCATACAATTGATGGTCTTTGCAAAAATACGGGCACAAGTCGTTTTTCCCACTCCACGAGGTCCTGTAAACAAATAGGCCTGGGCGAGTTGATGATTCATAATGGCATTCCGCAGAGTCGACGTGATAGACAACTGTCCGACAACGGTATCAAAACTGGCGGGTCTGTATTTTCTGGCCGAAACGATAAAATTATCCATAAGTAAGCTGCAAGCTAAAGCCCATCTACCGAAGCCCGGAAGGTTAATTCGCAGACTGTCAGCAATAAGCCTGAATTACTGTTCGAGTGTAAAGTTAGTAAGGTTTTACTGCATTCGCAAGCCTCTCCTTACATTTCCCCTTCGATTTTTCTACTTTAACCTTTGGTTCAGATTTTTTCCAGATCGGTTTTCGCTACCCATCCCTCGTTCCCATCAGCCAAACGGATATTATACCAACTCCCCAGTTCCCCGACAACACGGACTTTCAATCCTTCGTGTATCAAAAATAAACTGGTTCCGCTATTATCGGGAGCTCCCTTTACCGTCACGCTGGGAGTAGTGATGATTGCATATTCTCTTTGAGTAATGCGCTTGTCTTGGCGCATAGCAAAAAAGATGGTTGCCAGTGTCAATAAAAAAGCAAAGACTCCGATCACAAAACCGGTTTTCTTCACCCCGATAGACCTGGAATAAAAAAATAAGGCTGCCATAATCAGGAAGAGGACAAAAAATCCAACCGATATATAGCCCCACTGATCGGCAGAGAAATAAGCCACCAATGCCTTATACCAGCGGACTAAAAATAATTCAGGCAACACCTCTATCTTATCCACGATAGCTTGTTGCGCCATCTTCAGATTATAGCGCACCATATCATCCCCGGGATTCAAAAGCAGAGACCGTTCATAGTTCAAAATGGCCCGGGTATTCTCGCCCAACTTATAATAACAGTTCCCCAAATTAAAATACAAATCAGCCGACTCTTTTCCTTCAGCCAATATTTTTGTATAAATATCCGCGGCATCGGCATATTTACCTTCAGCATACATTTGCTCAGCCTGTTGTTCCAGCTGTTCGTCATTTGCAGCCCATCCCCATAAGCTAAGCAATAAAACCGGTAATATACATAAAATCTTTTTCATCTTTCTCATCATTTACAGCATTCGAGCCTTCTCCTGTAAAACTTTCCTTTCACATCCCTTCCCCCCCAATCTATAATCTATAAACTATAATCTTTAAACTATAAACCATCATCTAATCGCCTTATCCAATTTCGTAATCACGTCTATACTGTCCGTATATACATCATTCATTTCCTGATCACGCTTGCTTCCCGGGGCATAACGGGCATATTCACATTTATCCAACACCTGGATAAATTCTTTGATCCGCTCTTCCGGTACATTCTTTTGAGCCAGAATCTCACTGATATTATCCCGGTTGAGTTCTGCCCGGTCGATGTTCAATTTATAGCTCATATATCCCCACAAAGCTTTCAATACTTCTTCATAGAATTGTTCGGCATTATGGTTTTTCATCGCAGCAAAAGCCACCTTCAAGCGTTTACGGGCCATCTTCGTAGCAGCCCTATTCTTTACTCTGGCAATATCGGCATTTGCTTTGATCCGCCTGCGATTGAGGACAGCTCCTACCACAAACAAAATAAAAGGAATGAATAAAGCCAGCCAGTAAGCAGGCGTTCCGAAAAACCGGACTCCCGTTTTTTTCAGATGCAAATTTCCGGTCTTGATATAACGGATATCTTCCCCTACACGGCGGATATCTTCTTTCTTGAAAGATTGAACCGTATTACCGTTGGAAGATGGATTATTCCCCTTTTCCGTTCCCTGACGGACTATAATATTGTATTCTTTTCCTAAAATCGTTTTATAGGAATTTGTCTGAGGATCGAAATATGAGAAACGAATAGCCGGTATTTTATATTCACCGGAATAACGGGGAATAATTAAATACTCAAAGGATACTGTGCCGGCCATCCCATTTTCCGTCACCCGCAGGTCTCTGGATTCTTTAGGGTCGTAGGACTCGAAATCCAGAGGGAAAGTCACCGAAGGAGCGCGCAACAGCTTCAGATTGCCCGTGCCCTGGAAAGTCACTTTGTACGTAATGGCATCATTGGCATTCACCGTATCTGCCGATAAGGAAGTAGACATGGAAATCGTACCGACCGTGCCTGAAAAACCCACCGGCTTTCCTTCCTGAGGAAGTTCTTTGACATGAACCGTTACCGGCCTACTTCTGCGCATCGCCCGGACATCCCGGTAATTCCCGAAAAAGTCATCAAAGATGCTCCGCCCGCCCCCGGTCAATCTCTGCCGGACGATACATTCCAATTCAAAAGGCTCTATCGTCAGCTCTCCGGTATGTTGCGGGAATAACAACATTTTACGGATGATCCCCACATTATACAATTGGCCATTGTAATTTTCGCGCACCAATTCTATTTGTTGAGGCGTAGGGACTTCTTCGGCCAAAAAACCGGTAAAAGCCGGAAATTTACTCCTTCCGAAATTGGTCAGATCCACCCTGGAATAAACCTTGATCGTGGCCAATGTACTCTCTCCTAAATAAAGATTTTTCCGGGAAACATCTACCTTTACAAACAAATTCTCCTCGTTGATAGCAGCCGAAGCATCGGGCTGCACCGCACGGTTCCCTTTATCCCGGCTTGAAGCATTACCGCTTCCTTTAATAACCTGAATTTTCAATCCATTGGATTGATATTGCTTCCCCTTCACCGTAATGGTTGCCGGAGGAATCTGATAAGTGCCTTCCTTGACCCCTTCTAACAGATAGGTATAGGTAAAAGAGAGATTTTGGGTGGTTTTGCCATTAGCTATAGTAATATAAGAAGACTCACTGGTACTCGGCCCCATCAACAATTCAAAACCTTCCAAAGTAGGCACCTGCAAATTGGTTCCTTTCTGATTGACCGTATAGGACAACTTGAATTGCTCGCCAGTCTCCACCACTGCGGGCGCCGATGCTTTAAACTCTACTTGTTGAGCATAAGTCAGGCTGCTGATTAACAATAATATTAATATTCCAAAGCTTTTCATCGGTATTTATTTATTTCCATTCAAGACCGCAAAATTAGTTAAACATTCACAATTATAAACTACCAATTCTTATCGATCTTCATCCTCTTGGCTTTTTGTTCCTGAGCCTTCTGTTTCTGTACCTTTTCCTGTACATCTTTTTCATCGTTCTGCAAAGCTTCTAACAAACGCTCGGCATCCTCTTTCGATATCTTGCCCTCCTGAGGCTGTCGATCTTTTTGATCTTGCCGATCCTGCCGGTCTTTGTTTTGCTGATCTTTATTCTGATCCTGCTGATCTTTCTTTTGGTCTTTTTGATCCTTGTTCTGCTCCTGCTGGTCCTGATTTTGGTCTTTATTTTGTTGATCCTGATCTTTCTGGTCCTGATTCTGATCCTTTTGATCTTTATTCTGGTCCTGATTTTGTTGATCTTTGTTTTGATACTGATTTTGATCCTTGTTTTGGTCCTTGTTTTGGTC
>CAJKZL010000055.1 GCA_905204385.1 uncultured Odoribacter sp.
CCGTCTCCACGGTGATCAGCGGGTTTAATGCCTTAACGCTGAGTCCCGCTCTTTGTGCCCTGTTCCTGAAACCCAAACAGCCGGCAAAATTTTTTATCTTCAGAGGCTTTAACCGTTTCTTCGATAAGACCAACAGGGGATATACCTGGGTGATCACGCATTTTATGCACCGATCGGTGATTACCTTCATCGTATTTCTGATATTATCGGCCCTGGCTTTCTGGGGATTTATCAAATGGCCCCGCACTTTTTTGCCCGAAGAGGATCAGGGATATTTCATTGCATTTATGCAATTGCAGGACGGAGCTTCTTCCAGCCAAACGGCAACAGCCTTACAGAAAGCCTCCGACATTCTCAACCGCCTGGACGGAGTGGAAACCTTCATCACCATCAACGGCTTCTCCCTTATGAGCGGAGCCAATTCCTCCAATGCCGCCACCATCTTCGTCATCTTAAAAAACTGGGATCAACGGAAAACGGCAGCGCAGAGCGCACAAGCTCTCGTCAACGACTTCAATGGCATGGCATACGTCGAAATTCCCGAAGCACAGAGCTTTGCCGTGTTACCGCCGGCCATTCCCGGATTGGGCCAAAGCAGCGGCTTTGAAGTGATGCTCGAAGATATCAACAACTTCGGTCCTCAGGAACTGCAACGCATGACGGATGAACTCATGGCAGCCGGCAACCAAACCCCGGGATTGAGCTCAGTACAATCCATGTTCAGCGCCAACGTTCCACAATATTACCTGAACATCGACCGGAACAAGGTAGAATTTATGCAAATTTCACTGGGAGAGGTATTCAGTACGCTGGCCACCTACCTGGGTTCTACCTATGTCAACAACTTCGTCAAATTCGGCCGTACCTATCAGGTTAAAGTCGAAGGCGATCCGGACAGCAGGGCCACCATCAGCGATCTTCGGTTACTGAACGTCAGAAACAGCAATGGGGATATGATTCCCTTATCTGCTTTCACCACTATTGAAACCCGACTGGGACCGGAAAGCCTGACCAAATACAACACGTATATTTCTTCCCTGATTTCAGGGTCGGCCGCTGAGGGATATAGTTCCGGAGAAGCTTTGGACATCATGTCCAAACTTATCGAAGAAAGAGCAGGACAACAATATGGCTACCAATGGACTTCCATGGCTTATCAGGAAGTCAATGCCAGTTCGGCCACCACCTTGATTTTCCTTCTGGCCATTGTCGTCGCCTACCTGATTTTAGCTGCCCAATATGAAAGCTGGACCGACTCCTTTGCCGTTATCATGGGACTGCCCATCGCTTTACTGGGAGTGGTTATCGGAGTGATGGTGATGAATTTACCCATCAGTGTATATACCCAGATCGGTGTCGTTCTTCTGATTGCCCTGGCGGCCAAGAATGCCATTCTGATCGTCGAGTTTGCCCGGGACTACCGGGCCGAAGGAAAATCCATCGAAGAGTCGGCCATCGAAGGCGGGCGGGTACGTCTGCGTCCCATCCTGATGACTTCGTTTGCCTTTATTCTGGGCACACTTCCCCTGGTCATCTCCACAGGTGCAGGCGCAGCCAGCCGCATCTCCCTGGGAATAGCCGTATTTGCCGGAATGTTGATGACCTCTCTGGTGGGAACGCTATTTATTCCCAATTTCTATCTCATCATGGAAAGCATACAGGAAAGATTTCGCAGGAAAAAGAAAAGAGACGACAACCTACCGGTAGTATATGAAGAACATCTACCGGCGACCATCGAAAATCAGGAATAAGCTATTTTTGGAAACCATCTTAAATTTTCGTATGTTTGCTTCTGTATCTTATCTCTTTAAGCGCAAAGCCGGGAAATAAAGATGCAGGAGCTGCCAGAGGATATCACCGGCCAGGAAAAACAATATCCTGTTATACGATGAAGCATGAGATGGTGTATTAACATATTACTAATATTAACGGCTTTTCTGTGTATCCGTTATTTTCTGGTCAGAAACGACCGGATCAGCGCCTACCAAGAAGACATCAGATATTATTTCGATGCAATACGCAAATACCATCCCAATCCCTATGTTCGGATTTCCCAGGACTCGCTTAACTCCCTGGAGGCACGACTATTGAACGAATCCCGGGCATATCGATCCCCTTATGAGTTACATTTAAGCCTGTTGCAATGCAATCATTATTTCGACTTCCATTCCAGCGTTGTTTTTAAGAATAACTATCGGAAAGAAACACCGGAAAAGGCTCTTCTAGCCGAAAAAATCCTGACTCAACTCCCGATTGCCGTGATAAACGACTCGCTGTTTTTGTCCGGTGGCAGACTCATTCTTTCTATCGCCCGGCATCCCGCGGACTATTACCTGAAAACAAGCGCCCGGATGGTGTCTTACGATTTTGAATGCCCTCCGGAAAGCCGCTGGTCTCATCAAACGACTTGCATTAAAGCCATGATAGGCTATTTATCTCATCCGGAACAACAGTTGATCACCTATTACGACCCGCTCCGACGCAAAACAGTGAAAAAAAGCATACCCGGTTTATTGGAGTCCCGACAGCTTCCCCGTTCGCTTCCCCATTATTCCTTCCACTACTATCCGGAGGAGTCGATCGCCTTATTGAATTACAATACTTCCACCTTGAACCTTCAAGAGCAAAAGCAGTTCAACGATACTCTCTCGGTTTTCTTCGACAGCATACAAAACTTACAAATCCGGCATCTTTTTATCGATGTTCGGAATAATGGAGGCGGCAGCGACCTGAATCATCAAGGCATTTTTGCACACCTTTCTTTTCAATGTCTCTCCGTTATCCTAGAAAAGACCTCGACGGCAGAAGCTCAGAAAGCCCTTTTAAAGGCAACCAAAGAAAATGTTTACCAAAAATACGGCCATCCCGGCCTGACGGAAGAGCAGTACCGACAGGAATTAAAGAAAATACCTGTCAGTACGGGTCCTTTTTTGCAAAGGGATACGCTATCCCAATCCGCCTATAAGGGACAATATACTGCCAACGTATACGTACTGCAAAGTCACCGGACCGCTTCGGCGGGCAGCAGTTTTTGCCTATTCATGCGGTTATGGGGCACCCATACCCTGCTGGTAGGCGAACCCTATGCCGACCTGAATCCTTCCAGCGGAAATGTACTGCTCCTGAAGCTGCCCAATAGCGGCATCTCTTTCCGATTGCCCACCCATTCTATTCGTTTCATCCATCAACTCAGAGAGGAAGAGGGAAGGCTGCAACCCGACCTGCCGTTTACTTTCCAACATGCCGACAGCGTGACTCTTGGGGAAATGAAAAAAATTATCCGGCTCTCTCCCCTTGAAAAATAAAAAAATGCAAAATAAGTCCGTTCGGCTGTAATAAAAACGGACTTCATTCGTCTATTAGTTGTGATGACAGAAAAAGAATTTCAAAATACAATTCTACCACTGGCAAAACAAGTGTATTCGTTTGCCCTGAACATGATCGGAAATAACGATGATGCGGCAGATATTACACAGGAGGTAATGATCAAAGTATGGGACAAGCGGAAAGAATCGATACGCATCGGCAATCGAAAGGCCTGGATTTTGAAAATCACCCGTAACCTCTGTCTGGACTGGCTGAAAAAACACAAACCCGCCTATGACGAGGAACTGATGACGCGAAACCAGGTCTACGATACGGATCTGCTGCGTCAGATCGAAGTCAGGGATACAGCCCTGGCGGTCCGCAAAATCATCGATACCCTCCCCGATTCCCAACGCGAAGTGATGATCCTGCGCGAAATGGAAGAAATGGAATACGACGAAATTGCACAAATCACCGGGTTGGGATTGAACAATATCCGCGTATTACTATCCCGGGGAAGAGCCAAAGTAAAAGAAATCCTGGTCAAACAATACCGGATTTCCAAATATGAATGATCAGAGAAGAGAGGAGAAAAGAAGAATGGAAAAAAGAATAGACGAACTGGTAAAACGCTATTATCAGGGAGAAACCTCGATCGAAGAAGAACGGATCTTAAAAGCCGCTTTTCATGCAGGAAGCTTGCCCGACGATCCGGTATTGGCCTATCGGGATAATTCAGCCATCATGCCCGAAGGACTGATGGAAAAGATACAAAATAATATACATCATAAACACCGTTTAAAGCTCCGCTACCGTATCCTCACGCTTAGCGGTATTGCAGCGATATTGCTGCTTGTTGTCTCTATCCGGAGTCTGCTCCCTCGCCAGGAAACACTGCAATTGTCCGATAATCTGAAAAAAGAGCGCTTTGAAGAGGCATTACGGGTGATTGGAAATGTAATCGATGAAAAGAATCCACCCATACAGAAGATTCTTTATGAAGACAGTAGGTTGATCATTGCGGTGGAATAGAGATTAGAGATGAGAGATGAGGGAATGAGAGGGAGAGGGAATGAAGTAAAAACAATTAAATAATAGAGTTATGAAAGGGATATTGATTTTTTTAATGGCGGCAATGGCATGGCCTTTGTCGTCACAGGCACAGTTGGGTAAACTCATGGCTAAATATCATGAAAAGGAAGGGATCACCGTGACACAGTTGGACAAAAGCTTGTACGGTTTGTATGAGCAGGAAAATCTCAGCCAGGAAGCCAGGGAGATGCTGCAAAATCTGGAAGAAGTGAATTTACTTTCTTTGAATTTGAACAGCACCCATCCTGACGATTGCAACAAAATGATTTCGCAATTCCGACAACTTCTGGATGCTCCGGGAAAATACAAATTGATCAAAAGCCGGAACGACGTTTATGGCAAGCAATTGATATATAGCCGGACTAATGAGGGAAAAGTTTCCGATCTGGTGGTGTGGAATCAGAATTCCGAACGCCTGGATATCATAGAACTCAGAGGCGACGTTCAATTGAATAAAATTGCCTTATTATCCAAGGCCTTAAATGTTAACGGGCTGAATTCCCTGGCCGATTTATCTCCCGATTCCGGCTCTGTGGACCGTCACCGCTTATCTTCTGCCGATAACGACTTTGCCGCTAATTTCCAAAAGCTACGCGAAATGATGCGCGAGGATTTCGATTTCGATCCTAGCGAAATGATGGCCCGCTTTTTCGGAGAAGCAGGAGATTCCACTTTTACAGCCAACCGTCATTTTCTGAATCCTTTCGAAGGCATGGCAAATCATCCGTTTTTCGGCGAAAACGGCCGCTTTCCCTTCGATCTGGACGAGTGGATGGACGAGGGAAGTACTCATAAAATCGAAAAGTTTTTTCAATCCTTCGGGGATGGAGCGGAAATAAGCAGCAATTCGGTTGAAATTACAGAAGAAAATGGAAAAACCAAGCTTAAAATCAATTCCCAGAATTCGGATATCACCTACATCATCGACGGGAAGGAAGCACCCAAGGATCAGTTGCAAATGCCCGAAAAGATCAGAAACGTCAATATGATCGGATCGAGAACCGATATGAAAAAATCCTATTTATTCATCACTTCGCAAGAGCAGATCGGTAACTTCAAAAGTTTTAAAGACGGCGTATTGACTTTCAGCTACGACAACCAGGAGTATCGGTATAATCTGGACAAAGCCGCAGAACCTCTTCTGGTCATCGACGGCCGGCTCTCTTCGGGTTTCAACCTCGATCCCGCCGATATTCTCCAAATTCGTCCGGTGAGTCAGCTTGAAAAAGAGATAGGCTATTATCCGCAGGCCGAAGTGATTATCAACACGAAATAAAACTTGCCGACCGAAATGGGGCGAATTTTTGAGCGAAGCAATGCAACCGAAAAAATTCGCCTCATTCCTAAAGGCCCTTCGGCCTACTCTACCTGCTCGGTTTTAGCCTTCATCTGTTCATACAACTGTTGATACTGTTCGTCTTCATTCCGCAGATGGAAATACAATCCTCTCAGGATCAACATACTGTTCCGATCTTCCGGATTAAGTTCCAAGGCCCTTTCGAAATAGGGAATCACTTTCTTATAACCCTGATACAATTTTTCCATCTCTTTTTTATAGCGATTCACATCCACCACGCTCAGTACTTTTCTACGAAAACGAATCACTTCCGTCAGCTTGATATTAGCCACATTGTATTGAGAAATAAAATCTTCCGGGTTTAGCTCAAGTGCTTTTTGATATGCATTCAGCGCCCATCCCGGTTGCGATAACTTCTCGTATAAAATACCTTTTGTTCTGTAATAGAGGAAATTTTCAGGATCGGCCTTAATGGCGGCATTCAGATAATCATCGGCTTTTTCGGGTGAATCGCTTTCCAGGTAGTAATTAATCAATTCCGTCAGCATATAGGAATTGTGAGGAAACAAATGATAACCGCGCTCCAGGTACTCAACCGCCTCATCCGTCTTTTCCTGCTTCATCAAGACATATCCCAGCATCGCATAACAGCGTTCAGGCTTATAGTCATACTTCAAGGCTTGTTTATAATAATGTTCAGACGTAGCCCAGTTGCCGACCTTCTGAGCAGAAATAGCGGCATTGAATATAATAAGGGTATCCACCTTGTTGTTTTTCCCCCTGGCCATTACCCTCGAACTATCTACTTCCAATACCCTTTGAAAAGCAAGCAAAGCTTCTTTATATTTACCTTCTTTATACCGCTTCACCCCCTGATCGGTATAATCGATAACCAGATTTTTAAAGTAAACTTCAAGGCGACGGTCATATTTCCTCTTTTTATCCAGTCGCAACAACTGTTTATAGGCTTCCCACGCCACTTCCAGAGCGTTTTTATCCAATTTCCGGTAATCTTCCGATAAACTTTCATGGATAGCCTGATAAATGACTCCTTTCATGAAATAACCTTTACTGTAGTTCGCACAGGCTTCATGCTTCATCCCTTCGTCCACCAATTTTTTAGCCTGATCCAGTTTGCCCGAGGTATAATAACTGCTTGCCTGCAAAATCTTTCCTTTTTGGGCATAAGTAAAAACACTGCAAGACAAGCATATCAGTAGAAATAATATCAGCTTCATGCTCTATTAAAATAAATAATGTATTACACACTGTCCCTTCTTTAATCCTTGAAAATAAATATAGGATGGAAACAGTTTCACTCTCAGGATTCAAAGATATGGATTTTGCATCAAAATCATTAATCTTTCACCCTGGATAAATTTTCCCGTTCGGAAAAAATAAAAGAAAACTTTAGAAAGCACTCTAAAAAGGGTACCTCACTTTTTAAACCACCATTTCAAAATAACCGGATTATCGGTTTCTTTTAGCTGCACCAGTATATTCCGGCTCTCTTCGTCCAACAAATCCAATTCCAGAAATTTCTCTTTTTCGGCAAATGAGACCATCGTCAAAATATATTGGTTTTCCAGCCTCAATTCAGTGCTTAAGGGAATACCATCGGCAAAAGCATTGAAATAGTAACAACGTTTCTCCGGTTTATAACACAAAAGATGATAAAATTGCAAACCTTCCGGTAAAATAGAGTCCCCGGCTATTCTTTCCACCAATGTATAAATGTATTTATCCGACTGCCTTGCATTGGTAAGGGCAAAGGCACTATTGGCTTTCATCCAGGCTTTCTGTATTTCTGCCAGGACTTGAATGGGCAAAGGAGGAAAGCTCAATCGGGTCTCCTCATCGTCATTATACTTACCGAAATCCCAGCGGTAGGCAATAAACTGATTTCCTTTTACGTCCTTATTATAAACGATATTCCGGAAAGTAAGATAATAATACCATTTCCCCTGATAATAATAACTATAGGGATTCAGTATACTCCGCACCGATAAATGCTTCTTTTTTTCCTTATTCTTAGGTTTATTATCCAGGACATATTTGAATTTACCCGTAGTATCGAAACAAAAAAAGAGTTGTTGCCGACGATCCAGGATATAATACCGATCGTCTTTTCTGCCTAGCTCCCCTGAACTAAAACGACTCTTATCATTGGTTTCCAGCGGGATAACCTCTACTTTAGAAAACAGGTCGGCAGGCATCACCGTATCCGGATGGTCGAAATCAACCCGATAGACAGGATATTTTTCTTCTGCTTCCGAACAGGCCCAGCAAGCTAAAAGCAGCAAATAACAAAACCATTTCCCTTTCATCGTATTACCCGTTAAGCCGTCAAATCATCATTCCCTGCTCCGTTCTTTCGAAGCCAGGAGAGAAAACACCGCCCCTTCGCAACGATGTTCCACAACAAATATAACGGAGATTCAGTTCTTTTACAACTTTTAAGGTACTTAAAACAATACCGCTTTTATCGAAAAAATAATGCCTGCAAACCTGCAGGCACTATCGAGTTAACTTTTAATTATATCCAATCAAAAATTCAGAATCTTCACCCAACCGAACTGATCCGGTTCGTCCCCATATTGAATGGCTCTGAGGCGATTATAGAGCTTGGTACACCATTCGCCCGGTACTTCAGGGTTGCCGAACCGAATGCTTTTGCCGTTTTCGATGTCATCGATCTGACCGATAGGGCTGATTACGGCCGCAGTACCACAAGCACCGGCTTCTTCAAAAGTTTCCAGTTCCTCCACCGGAATATGCCGACGTTCCACTTTTAAGCCCATGTCTTCGGCCAATATCATCAAGCTGGCATTGGTAATAGAAGGTAAAATGGTGTGCGAATAGGGAGTAATGTATTTCCCTTCCTTAATACCGAAGAAATTAGCCGGTCCGCATTCATCGATGTATTTTTTTTCTTTCGAATCCAGGAAAATAGCTGTAGAATAGCCTTTTTGATGGGCCACTTCTCCGGATCGCATGCCGGCAGCATAATTCCCGCCCACTTTGATATGTCCCGTCCCATTGGGAGCTGCCCGGTCATAATGGCGTTCCAGCATAACTTTGGTTGGCTTGAAGCCTGCCTTGAAATAAGGTCCTACCGGAGCGACAAAAACCACAAACAGATACTCTTTAGCCGGAGCGACCCCCATTTGAGGCCCTACGCCGATCAGCAGAGGCCGGATGTATAAGCTGGCACCCGATTCGTAAGGAGGCACATATTCTTTATTCAATTCGACAGCCTTCACGACAGCTTCGGTAAACAATTCTACCGAAGGGGCCTGCATCATCACATATTCGGCAGAACTCAGCATACGTTTGGCATTCTCTTCACAACGGAAAAGCCGGATTTGGCCATCTTTTCCACGAAAAGCCTTCATGCCTTCAAAAGCTTCCTGCCCGTAATGCAGACAAGTGGAAGCCATATGGATGTTCAGCATTTCTGAATCACTCACTTCCAAAGCACCCCATTTACCATCTTTATAATGGCAACGTACATTGTAATCGGTTTGGGAGTATCCAAAAGATAATTTACTCCAATCTAAATCTTTCATAGTAGCTGGTTTTAGATTTCAGATGTCGGTTCCGGCTGCCGGCCATTCGTAGCCCATAGACCGAAACCGACATTAAAAATTATTGAATAATAGTCATTTCGTCGATCAGATTCTTAGCTCCGGCATATTTGTCCACAATCCACAACATGTATCGGGTATCCAGATTGATGCAACGCTGGAGGTTTTCTTCAAAGTCGATATCGCCGGACATCGCTTCGGAATTACCGTCAAAAGCCGCTCCAATCAGATGCCCCTCGGCATTGATGACTCCGGAACCGCTATTTCCGCCCGTGATGTCGTTGTTCGTGATAAAATTAACGTTCAGATTATCCGTACCGTAAGGAGCAAAGTCCTTTTTAGCATATAATTCTTTCAGGCGCCCGGGCACTTCAAACTCTCCGCCCTTGGGTCCTTCTTTCTCGATCACTCCGGTCAGCGTAGTATAATAATCATAGAAAACGGCATCCCGGGGTTTATAACTGCCTACCTTGCCATAGGTCAGACGGATCGTTGAATTGGCATTCGGCGCCCAGGCCTTGTCAGGATTCATTTCCATCAGGCCCCGCATAAACAGGCGGTCGCCTTTGGCAATTTTTTCCTGCATTTCACCGGTATAGGCAGAAAGCTTGATATACATCTCATAAAAAGATTTGACTGCACGAAATACCAAATCCTTTTCCAGTTTTTTACAATCCGGATTTTCAACAAAGGCATTGAAAGCGGCTTCATCCATAAATACGGATTTCTTTTGAAGGTCGGAAGCAAACCGGGCATAATCCCCTTTGTACTTTTTATTGATAAAATCAATGATATCCGGATGCAAGTCGGAATCCACCCGATCGTTATATTCTTTAAACAAAACGGCAAACAAACGAGTATCTACCTCTGCATTGAAATCTTTATAAAAATCCTTTCCCATTTCGTGTAAAGCCTGTTTCATTTCCGCTTTTTCCTCGGGAGAAACCGTCTTATCGCATAAATTTTCGATCTATCGTCCCGTACGGTAGGCAAATAAATGCGCCTCAGGGCCTGCCAGCGCCTCCTGAGCATAAGTCTGGGTGATCGAATAGTCCCGGATGTCCGTATAAGCCTGCTCCAGGTCGCTCAGGACATTTCCGTAAACAGCCTTTCTGTCGGGGCTTGCATTTACCCAGTCGGTGAATTGTTTTTCTATAGCCTGCTTATTACCCATGGTATTCAACTGCTTCAACGCCTTATTCTGCTCGAAAGAGTACTTCCAGTAATTAGCACAACTGGCATATTTGGAAGCATATTGAATACGGGTCTTCTGATCTTTTTCCATACCTTCGCGCATGATTTCCAGTTTCTTTGTCCGCACCTTATACCGGATATCGTTCACAGCATCCATGGTATTCTGCAAGCCGAAGCTGGTGGTATAGCGATCGGTGGTACCCGGGAAACCCATGATCATGGCAAAATCGCCGTCCTTCACTCCTTTGGCAGACACCGGAAGATAATGTTTCGGCTTTAAAGGAACATTCTCCTTGGCATATTCCGCCGGACTACCGTCGGGGGCTGTATAGATCCGGAACATGGAAAAATCGGCAGTATGCCGCGGCCACATCCAGTTGTCGGTATCTCCGCCGAATTTTCCCATGCTCTGCGGAGGAGCGCCCACTAAACGAACATCCTTATAGATGGTATACAGAAATAAGAAAAACTGATTCCCTTCGAACATCGCTTGCACCTGTCCGCTGAGCCGGGTATTCTGCGTAGCCTCTTTGACAATAATAGCCGAAATGCTGTCTATCGCAAAATTCCGGTCCATCTCGCTCATATTGTCGTTTAACACAGCATTTACCCGATCGGTTACATCTTCCATCCTTTCCAGGATAGAAGCCGTTATTCCCGGATTCGTCAATTCATCTTCCATTTTGTAAGCCCAGAAACCGTCCCGCAGATAATCATGCTCCACGGAGGAATGCGACTGTATAGCGCTGAAACCACAATGATGGTTCGTCAATAACAAACCTTGCTGAGAAATAATTTCACCGGAGCAAAAATGACGGAAAGGCCGTCCTGCATTCCCTAATCCCTCGATAGCATCTTTGATCCCGGGTTTATTGACGTCATAAATATCTTCCGCACTGAGCTTGAAGCCCATTTGTTGCATTTTTTCAATATTCTGTTGTTTTAATTTGGACAACAACCACATTCCCTCATCGGCTCTAACCATCGAGACGGTAAGCAGAGCGAACAAAACAATCAATTGATTCATCAATTATATAATTATGCGTTATAATTAAAATAATATCAAACAGCCTAAATTAAACATATTAAT
>CAJKZL010000056.1 GCA_905204385.1 uncultured Odoribacter sp.
CGGTTCTTATTTAATGACCCTGCCCAACGATGACCTGAAATGGCAGAAAACCCAGGATTACAATGTTGGATTCGACCTGAATCTTTGGGGACGTCTGATGATTGCGTACGACTACTATGTACAGCAAACCAAAGACCAGTTATTGGCTTTGACCATTCCGCCTTCTATGGGATTTACCAGCTATATGGAAAATATCGGAAGCACGGAAAATAAAGGGATGGAACTGAAGTTGAATGCCCACTTGCTGTATGATGTGGAAAAAGACCGTTATTTAAGTACTTCTTTCTCTATTGCCAAAAATACGAATAAGCTGAAGAAAATATCGAATGCGTTAAGAAGTTATAACGACGAGGTAGATAATGATATCCTCGAGGGAAATACCAACAGGCCCCAGACCCGTTTTATCGAAGGTTCGTCTATGAATGCGATTTGGGCAGTCCGTTCCCTGGGTATCGATCCGGCTACAGGGGATGAAATTTTCCTGACAAAAGACGGGGAGACAACAACGGAATGGAGAGCCGAGGATCAGGTGGTATGTGGGGATGCTATGCCCGAATGTTCAGGCACTTTCGGCATAAATATGGATTACCGGGGAATCTTCCTGAATATGTCTTTTTATTATCAATTCGGTGGTCAGACTTATAACCAGACCCTAGTCGACCGGGTCGAGAATGCCGATATCGGATTAAATGTCGACAAGCGGATTTATAATGCTGTTTGGAAAAAGCCGGGGGATCGGGTCGATTTTTCTTATAATCCCTATAGGCTGACTAAACCCAGTTCCCGTTTTGTGCAGGATTTGAATGAATTGCGTTTGTCATCTTTGAATGTCGGGTACGATTTCCGTCACTGTGCTTTCCTGAAAAAGAGCCGGCTTCAACAATTAAAAGCCAGTTTTTATATGGATGATGTGTTCCGGGCTTCTACCGTGAAGACCGAACGCGGGTTGACTTATCCGTTTGCCCGCACTTTCTCGTTCTCTTTACAAGCCACTTTTTAATCGATAAAAAATGATACGAATACAAAAAACAAAAAATATACTCGGCATTTTGTTGTTTTCCCTGCTGAGTGTTTCCTGTCAGGAATGGTTAGATGTCAGTCCGAACACGGAGGTAAAATACGATGATTTGTTCAGTTATAAAAATGGTTTCAAAGACCAATTGACCGGGGTATACACAACTTTATGTTCGGAAAATCTTTACGGAGTGGAGTTAGGCTTCGGCATGCTCGATGTATTGGGACAACAATATTACCTCTGGTCTGCTACTGACAACGGACCTTATTACAACCTAAGTCGTTTCGAGTACGATAACTCAAGTATCGAAGCTACTATTAATACGATTTGGACAAACATGTACAACGCTATTGCCAATGTCAATATTTTGTTGCAAGGCATTGCCGATCACCGTGGCGTACTTGCAGAGGAGGAAGAAAAAATTTACGAAGGGGAAGCTTACGCTTTGCGTGCTTTTCTGCATTTCGACCTGCTGCGTCTGTTCGGCAAAAGTTATGTAAGCGGAGCCGACGAAAAGGCAATCCCTTACGTGAAAGCGATTTCCAAAAAAGTCACTCCGTTGTCTACCGTTTCGGAAGTCCTCGATTTGGTCACCGAAGATTTGGAGAGAGCGGCAGCACTGTTGGAAGAAGATCCCGTAAAGACCGGCCAGGCCACGACGTCTTTTCTGGGAACCCGCAGTTTTCATTTCAATTATTATGCCGTCCGGGCTTTACTGGCACGTGTTTACCTGTATAAAAACGACAAAGTCAATGCTTTGAAAAATGCACAAGAAGTGATTCTCTCGGGAAAATATACCTGGGTGAACAAAGGAGTGGTGGCTACTACCGACCGCAAAAACCGCGACGGAATTTTCTTGTCGGAATGTATTTGGACGTTGAATAATACCAAATTGAAGACGTTGACGGAAACCTATTTAAAAGAGAGTGACCATACGCTGTATTGCGATGGTGATGTTATCGATGAGATTTTTGAAAGCAATTCATATGGTGGTTTAGACTGGAGGTATATTTATTATTTTGAGCGTCCCGACTGGTATTGGCTCAGCAGTAAATTATATCAGGTTTCCTCCGCTTATAACAACCGTCAGCCCCTATTACGGCTCAGCGAGATGTACCTGATCGCAGCAGAATGTGCCCCGTCTAGAAAAGAAGCGGTGGAGTATTTCAACACCTTACGCCGACACAGAGGTTTTGAAGAGGCCCATAATTTGAAAGAAGACGTGACGGATGAAAATCTGCAGACGGCCATCGGAAAAGAATACCGGAAAGAATTTATCGGCGAAGGACAATGGTTTTTTTATTGCAAACGAACGGACCAGGCTGTTTTACCCAACGTAACGGTACCTTTCAGTAAGGCTTACTATGTCCTGCCCATCCCTGATCAGGAAAAAGAATATGGAAACAGAAATTAAAAAGGAAAAGTGATGAAACGATTTATACATAAATACAGTTTATTGTGCTTTGGTGTAGCTGCTATATGGTGCGGTAGTTGCTCAAAAGACGGATATGTACAGTACGATGCGGACTATGCCTCCCTGCGCTTTATATATACCGCCCAAGGAAACGACAGTATCGTTTATTCCTTTGCTCTGTATCCGGATCAGGAAGAGGGCATAGTGGAGATACCTTTTAAACTTGTCGGTCTGGCATCCGGACAGGCCCGCGAAGTAAAGGTCGAAGTGGTAAAAGAAGAAACGACAGCTAAAGAAAACGACAACTTTGTCGTCGAAACAAGCGAACTTCCGGCCGACTCGATAAAAGCAACTCTAAAAATAAGGGTGAAAAAAACGTCGGATTTGGAAGACCATGATTTGGTTGTGAAATTCCGTCTCGGCAGTAATGATTATTTTGCAGCAGCTCCCGTCGATGAGAATATGTACCGGATTGTATTGACCAATCGTCTGACCAAGCCGAAAGGATGGCCTTTCGGTGACTATAGCCGGGTAAAACATCAGTTTGTGATTCAAATCCTGGGAATTGCAACCGATTATGACAAGTGGTCACGGGGAGAACAAGTTTACTATACAAGCATACTGGTGGATGCGTTGTATAAATACAACAAGGCGCATCCGGGAAATTCCCTGACCGATGAAAACGGATTGCTTATAAGTTTTTGACGATAAACTAATGATAAAAAATCATACCATGAAAAAGATTATAAATTTACTATTTATCATTTCTCTTTCGGTTGTTATGGCCTCCTGCTATGATGACAAGGGAAATTATGATTATATACATTTGCCGGATATCACTATAAAAACAAAGGATACGGTAAATGTAACCCAACTTCATACCTTAGAGCTTCCCGCAGATGTAAATTTGAATGGTGAAACGGAAACCGACTATGAATTTAATTGGCGGATTTGGTCGAATAATATCGGAGGGGTCAATCAGCAAAAAGTGATTGGAGACACCCGGAATCTGGTTTACAAAGTAACGGATGCCCCGGGAACTTATACCTTGGTATTGACTGTCCGTAATAAAATTACGGATGTAAAAACCTATAAGCAAATTCATTTAGTCATATCAGGTAGTATTACCGAAGGCTGGATGGTTTTGCAGGAAAAAGACGGGAAAAGCGATTTTGATTTGATTATGAGTCCGTATTTTTCCAATCGGGTGAGTACAGATGAAATTTTGCGCAATTGTTATGAATCTGTCAATGGCGAACCTTTAGTTGGACGCGGAGTGAAAATCGGCAGTTTTTTTGCTTTAGGACGTTATCAGGAGGTCATTGTGCTCACAGATAAAGACGGAGTGCGTTTGTCTGCGGTTACCATGCAAAAAAGGTACGATATATCTACCCTGATGTATGATATGTCTTCCTGGAAACCGGAAAATTATATTGATTGGAAATATTATTCAAGCCCGACTGCCTATGCTTTTGATGGAATCATTTCGGATGGGCGTATTTATGAATATATGGCTACTCCGTCGACTGATTTTCCGATTTATACCGAACCCATTTTAAAAGATGGTATGACCTCTAGAGCTTCGCCTTATGATCCCAAATGGTACCCAGTTTGGAGGTATCAGGGACTTATTTATGACGAAGAAATCGGACGTTTTCGGGGTTTCGACAATACATGGGTTTTGAAAGAATTGCCGGTCGCTACGGAAGTACAGCCGTTCGATTGGGGGAATATGCATGCCACTCTCCGTTATATGGAGACCGGATATGATAATTATGAATACGGATTGTTTGAAGATTGGACTACGCATAAATTGACATTGTGTGTGTTTAATTTTATGACGACACCCAATATCGGTGTTGGAAAATATACGGCAGATAATTGTCCGGAATTGCAGGATGCCCGATATTATGCAGTGGGTTCACTAGGACCTATATTTTTGTATGCTACCGACCGGAACATTTACCGTTATGATTATAACGGCACCAATACGGGAGAAAAGATTTATACGTTGGTAGATCCCGATGAAAAAATAACGGGAATGAAAATATTCAAACCTTGTATCGACGTATTCATAAAGTCCCATCCCTATAACAATAAAGTGCTGATTTTTTCTACTTACAATGCAAACAAGAAAGAAGGGAAAGTTTATATGTACTATATCAATGAGGTGAACGGAACGATCGATATTTCCTCGGAAAAGGTATTCGGTGGTTTCGGAGAAATCCTGGATATGGAATATAATTACCCGAAATATGTATAAGATGAGTAGATATTTAAAAATAGTTTTTGTGCTTTCCTGCTGCTTTTGGTGGGAAGCACAAGCCTTTTCACAGGTGAAGGTCTGTTTCGGCGAAGCTTTCGGGCAAGAGGATGTCCAAATAGGGTTTCGGGATCGGAGCTATAAGGCAAAATTGGATGAAGCGGGAATAGCGACGATCCATATCCCGGATTCTTTGGCTCCCGGATATGCTGTTTTATATGGTCCGCGCAGCGTTTATTCGTTTTATCTGATACCGGGACAAGAGCAAGAAATTACTCAATTGAGCGGACAAGAGATTGAATTTGCTGGGGCAGTCGAAGCAATCAATGTGTATCTGAACAGTCCGTTTTTAACTAACCTGAATCCGGGATATGAAAAAAGTGAAGAAGAATTTTTGAAAGAGTGGATTCTGCTTCCAGAGCGTTTGTTGTCTCACCTCGATTCATTACCTCTGCCCGCGGATTTTAAAAAATCGGAACGTAAACGGCTTTATTATGTGGCTTGCCATTCATTATTGAATTATCCCCTTTATCATGCCAGATTATTACGTCTGCAAAAGTATACTCCCGGAGAAAGGTATTACCGGAAAGTATCCGAATTGCTTCAAGAGGATCCTTCGGCTCATGAATTCTGGGAATATCGTCGGTTTTTCAGGGATGGAATACAATTGTTGGCGGAAAAGGAAAAATCCGGAACAGGCAAACCGTTGGATCGATTGAGGTATGAATTGGATTATATATGTCGGAATATTCACGATGAGGAGCTGGCAAGTTACCTGGTCGATGCTTGTATGTCCGGCTATATCAGGTATTTTGGAGCAGAAGGGATGAAAGAGTTTTTACCTGTTTATCGGGAAAAGGTGAAGGATGAGAAACAAAAAAGAGCATTTTTCCGGTCGTATGATCAATATATCCGTTTGGAAAGAGGTAGGAAAGCCCCCCATTTTTCCCTTTCGGATAAGGATGGTAATCGTAGGAATTTATCCGACTGGCTGGGTAATTACGTTTATATCGATGTCTGGGCTACCTGGTGCGGACCGTGTTGTCGCGAACTTCCGGCATTTCATAAATTGAAAGAAAAGTTCAAAGATAAGCCTATTTTTTTTATAAGCATTTCTATAGATACGGATGAAGCAGCCTGGCGAACCAAAATAGAAAAGGACCATCTGGATGGTATCCAATTGAGGGCAAACGGAGAAGATACGTTTATGACGGATTATAAGATTTCGTTGATTCCCCGTTTTATATTGATAGACCGGGAGGGAAAAATACTGGATGCTAATATGACGCGTCCTTCGGATACAAAAACCATGGAAAGAATAACTGCCTTATTGCTAGATTAATAGTCGTGAAAATTTTCGACAGAAGAAGAAATAATTATCGGTTCACTAAGGTTTATAAAAAGAAAAATACGGAATTCCTGAATGAGTTCCGTATTTTCTGGGATTGCCTGATTTAGACGTTATTCATTCTTTTCATAATTTCTTATACCGATAAAGTGAAAATCACATTTATCCTTGTGTTTGCTTTGTCTTTGCAGTTATATCGTTCATCCTTTATCTTTCAACGCTCTCTTTATCGCTTCCTCCAGTTCCTTCCCCCACACCTTCACCGCCACAATCCGGTTGTCCGCGTCGAGGACGAAACAGGAGGGGACGCTATGGATGCGGTAGAGCGAAGCGACGGGGCAATGCCACCCTTGAAGACTGGAAAGGTGTATCCAGTGCAGCCCGTCGGTTTCGATCGCTTTTTTCCAGGCAGGCAGTTTACTGTCCAGGGAAACGCTCACGATTTCCAACCCCTGGTCCTTGTACTGCTGGTATATCCTCACCAGTTCCGGACTTTCGGCCCGGCAGGGGCCGCACCAGGATGCCCAGAAATCCAGGAGCTTCACCCGGGCTTTTACTTCGTGCAGGCGCACCGGACGTCCGTCGGGTGTGTTCAGGGTGAAATCCGGCGCGGTATGGCCCGGCGACAATTTATTCCAGTTTTCATAAGCGGCAGTAATTACCTTCCCCCATGCGGTTTGCTTGGCCTGCGCGCCTAACAGGGGGTATTTGGCTTCCAGTTGCGCAGGAGTCAATCTCTTCAGTCCTTCATAAAAATGGTAAAGCGATACCAGGCTTTCGGGATGGGCTGCGATAAACTGATTTTCCAAGTCATCCCGGACGGAATCCAGGGATTCCAGCGTGGCCCGGTGCATCATCACCTCGAATAGCTTTCGTTCTTTCCGGGCAGCGGCCAACTTGTCTTCACACTCTTTAACCTGCTGATTGTTTTTCTGTAGCATATACTGATAATCGCGTTCCTGTCGTTGCAGGCTACCTCCTCCTTCTACCGAATACCGATTCGCAGTTTCTTCGCCGATATAAAACTTTCCTTTTTCTAAAAACAGGGGCAAAGGACATCGTTTGCCGTCGATCACTAAAAAACCGACTTCCGGTTGTTGCAGATTTCCCCGTAATAAAAATCCACCGTTTTTCAGTTCTGCCCCACCCAGGGTATCTTTACCGGCCAGCAACCATACCCGGCCTTCTTTTGGCAACAAACGCCCTTTGATCGTATACGGCATCTTTACCTGTTGGAATCCGGCCATTCCAATCAAAAATAAAATAATGATTTTTCCCATAATTCCTGAAAAAATCCCCCCGATTCCTCCGGTTGTAAAAACACATCCGGAGAAACGGAGGGGATATATTACTCTTATTCTATGAATTGAATGACTTCATAAATCATTTTCAGACTTTTTCCTGATTCATGATAATTGTATCCTAAAATAAATTCTTTGGTCTCCGGATTATAGTAATTAATGTCCAGAGTAACCCAGCCATTATCAAAAATCATAAAAGAGGACACGTTCCCGAAGCCTTCCACTTCGCTGCTCAATGTCAGTTGGTTAGTGGCTTCGTCCAGCTGAACGGTAATATAATCGTTGCTTCCGGTTTCCGTTTCTTTGTTGTTCATAAACGGGACTTTAATACTCGTTTTCGAAGCAGCGGTCACCCTTTTCTGGACATATTTGGTCGTCTCATAGTCGAAACCATTGTAGATTTTCACGACCGAATTGTACATTCCGGTATAAGCTGTCTTGAGTTTGACTTTATAGAAAAGCGTTTTCAACTCCTGATTGATCTCATAATCGGATACATCCGTAATAGTGATAGGAATAGCGTAATTCAAGCCCGGGTCCAGTTCAGCGGTACGGATGGTGAATTTCAAAGCAGCGTATTCTTTCCCGGCCGGGATAGTAACTACCGGTTCGTGGAAAGTCAATACTTCTTCCGGAAGGCATACGAGCGATTTGGCAGGGTTGTCGCCATACTCTGTGGCATTGAACTTTTGCAGGGCTTCCGGGTCTGTTTTGTAGCGGACTTCGATGTTTCGGCTGCTTCCCTCGGTGCCGCTGCAATAAAAGGTAACGAACCCTTCGACTTCTTCGTCCATAGCGAACTCCGTTTCCACATAGCGGTTATTTCCATTGACGATATAAATCTGTTTTTTATATTGTTCTCCGAAATCTACTTCGGTAGAACAGGCATTGCAGAGAAAGAATAAAATTCCTGCAAACCAAAAGTTGGATAATTTCATGCGTTTTTCTTTTAAATTGTTTTCCAATTACCATCCGGGACTTTGTACCAGGTTCGGATTTCTTACAATCTCAGCATTGGGTATGGGCCAAAAATTCTGACGTCTGGTAAAAGATTTATAGGTGTAAGCCTTTTCGCGGACGACGACTTTTCTGTAGAATTGTTCTTTATTGGTTTCCTTCTGGTTGATGTCCATGCCATAAATTGGTTCGTTTTCCTCCTTATCGGCAATTTTCCAGCGGCGTACGTCGAAATAACGATGTCCCTCCCAGGCCAGTTCGATCATCCTTTCGCGGGCAATCCATTCTTTTACCTTCGCATAGTTGCCGGCCTCCGCAGACGTCATCCCCGGCAATCCTGCCCGGTGGCGCACCAAATTGAAATATTTCCGGATTTCTTCTGCGTTCCGGGAATAGGTTTCCCCGTTCACCGTGTGCGCACTTTTCAGCTCATTCAAGGCTTCTGCATAATTCAGGTAGATTTCAGCCAACCGGTAGTCGATCCAAATCTTATGCCTTACGATACCGTTTTTCTGGAAGTTGTCTTCATTATGCAGGAATTTACGGCACAGATAACCGGTCATGCAATATTTATCGGTGACGGATGAATTGCTTTGTACAAAATCTTTCCCGTTATCGGGGTCGTCCAAATAAAACTTGCAGGCAAAGTTTTTCATATTTCCGGTTGTAGAAATACCGTAGTAATAAGAATTGCAAAAGCCGACCGTTGCATAAAAGCGGGCTTCCCGGTTGATGTACCAGCCATTGGTACCACCCGGAATTTTATAGCCGGAGAAATCGATATCCCCGGACGTAAAGGTTGTGTTGTCGTAAGGATAGTCGGCGCTTGCCTCCCCGGGCAAGTTGCCATCCACCATATGATAAGCGTCCACTAATTTCTGGGTGATGTTATAACAGGAACTTCCCCGGTCTCCCATGTAGTAGGGAGCCATTTGTTGCACCCAGGAAGTAATCCCGGAGGTTGGACGGCCGAAAATCACTTCTTTGTTGTCCGATGCCAGTACTGTGCCGTTGAATATCTCGCTATAAGATTTCAGCGGGTCGATGCCACCTGCACCGTCCGGAAAAGCAGCCTTATCTTCTGCACTGAACGATGAGGGCAAAACAGGAGTGTGTTCGTCGGCATCTGCATGGTAGAGTTCATAACTATTCAACCGGATGACTTGCTGTGCAGCCCAGGCTGCTTTCGCCCATTTCGAATCGTCGTACTCGGGGGAGATATAGGGTTGGCCGGTTTTAGGATCTGTAAAATCGGAATAAGCCGTATTGCCGTTAAACAAAGGACTGGCACTGTAAAGCAACAAACGAGACATGACGGCGTAAGCAGCCCCCCGGGTGGGTTTCCCGAAATCGGTGCTCGGCCGTTCCTGCGGTAAATTATCGGCAGCAGCCGTTAAGTCCTTCATGACAAATTCCACACATTCGTCCCAGCTATTGCGGGGTACCAGCAAATCGTCCATCTGGGTATCGAGGGGGAAACCTCCTTCCGGAGCAAGAGGTACGGGACCATATTCCTTCATCAGTTCAAAATAGAAATAAGCCCTCAGAAAATGAGCCTCTCCGATGAACTCTTTTAACTGAATCGGGGTTAATTCTTCGCATTCGGACACCCGTTTCAGAAAGACGCTGGCATTTCGGATGCCCTGATAATAGTGGGCCCATTGATCGAAATAGGAATTATGGGACGACATATTGTTGTTGGAGAAGTAGTTGAAATACACCGAAGCATCCTGATAAGTACAGAGACATTCGTCCGAGACGGGAGTCCAGGGAGCGGAGTAGGGTGAACCGCCATCGGGCAGGAAACTATATACGTTTGCCAAATATTCCATTGTTGTTTCCCTGCGCTGAAATACCGAATCCAGGGTCGGCAAATCATTGATGTATTGGTCTATCTCAAGATAATTGCACGACTGGCTGAATCCCAGCAACAAGCCCGGAATTTTCCCGGAGAGTATTTTTTATAAGTTTTTCATATTCCTCATTTCTTATTAATTTAGAATGACATTTGTAAACTGAGAGTAAAAGATCGGGTCAAAGGATAACCGGCTCCGTTACCACTGGCTTGTTCGGGGTCCCAAAGCTTTACCTTATCCCATACATGCAGGTTGTCGGCAATGACGGAAGCCCGGAAATTTTTCATCGCTATTTTTCTGGCCCATTTTGCCGGCAGGGTGTAACCGATTTCAATGGTCTTTAAACGTAAATAAGCTCCGTTCGCCAACCAATGTGTAGAAGGCTGATAATTATTCATATTCAGCCCGTACGAAAGGCGCGGGAAACGGGCATCGGGGTTTTCGGTCGCCGGATTGCCGGAATACCACGCAGGAATCCAACGCTCACTGGAGTTGTTCACCACGGACAGGATGTTACCCTCTTCGGAATAGAGAAAAGGAAAATATCCCCTACCGCCATAGAAAAAGTCCACTCCGCCCGAGCCTCTGAAAAATAGGCTTGCATCCCAGTTTTTCCAGGATACTCTGGCGGCAAAACCGTACTGAATCCGGGGAACTGCCGAGTTGCCGATGGGCACGATGTCGTCCTCGTCGATGACGCCATCGCCGTTTACGTCCTTGTATTTAATGTCCCCGGGACGAACGTTATCCATGTGTTTCGGGCTATTGAGAATATCCAGGGAATCGCGGAAAAGTCCCAAAGCAATAAATCCTTCGGTGTAGTTCAGGCTCTTGCCTTTTTTCATTTTATAAGGATACTGGTTGTTGGGTTCGTCGTAATCCAATACTTTATTTTTCGTCACGGTGAAATTTCCCCTTAATTCGAAATCCACCGGCCCGATCTTATCACGCCAGGCAACAGTCCCATCTACTCCCTGGTTTCTCATCCGGCCCACATTGCCGTACAACTGGTTAGGAATACCTACCGTATTGGGCAAATTGCTCCGCTCCATAAAAATTCCTTTCCGCAGGTCATGGAAGTAATCGACGTTAATCGTGATCCGGTCCCACAATCCCAGGTCCAGCCCGATATTATTCTTGATCGCTCTTTCCCAGACCAGATTTTCCGACCCGATTTTAGTTTCCGTAATCCCTGAAACGGTATTTTCTCCTTTGTTGCCGAATGAGTAGCCCGGAGCCCCGTAGCTTACTTCGGTCAGATAGGGAAAACGGCCGCCTCCCACCTGGTCGTTGCCGACAGCACCGAAAGAATAGCGGATTTTAAGCTGGGACAAAAACGCAAAATGGTCCTTGATGTATCGGTAATTTGAAGGAATCCATCCCAGGGCGATGGA
>CAJKZL010000057.1 GCA_905204385.1 uncultured Odoribacter sp.
ATACGGAGAGTATCGTAAAAGGGTTTAAGCTGGGGGCAAGCGATTTTGTTTCCAAGCCTTTCCGGAAGGAGGAACTGATGGTGAGGATCAAGCATCAGTTGTCTTTGGTCGCTGCCCTGAAAATCATTACGGCTCAGACGGAAGAACTGAAAAAAACAATTGCGGGCAGAGATAAGCTTTATTCGGTGATCGCACACGATTTGCGCTCGCCGATGGCTTCTATGAAAATGTTGCTCAACACTATACTGATGAGTGTTGACCGGAACCGTATCGATCCGGATATTTACGACATGCTGGAAATGAGCAACAGGACTTCGGAAGAATTGTTCGGATTACTGGATAATTTGCTGAAATGGACAAAAAGTCAACTGGGAAAATTGGTGGCTGTAAAAAATGAACTTAATCTGACAGAGTTGGCAGAAGGTGTAGTGGAAGTGATGAGGCCGGTAGCAGATTCCAAACACATCACCCTTTCGTTCTCGGGCGATCCCATCTGTCTGGTAAGGGTGGATATCGAGATGATCAAATCGGTGATCCGTAATTTGATTTCCAATGCCATCAAGTTCAGTGACATGCATACCGGCATAGAAGTTTCGGTGAAAGAAGAGGGGGAATGGATTGTGGGTGCTGTACAGGATCACGGAAGAGGCATCAAAAAAGACTCACAGGATAAATTATTGTATGTAGCGTCTCATTTTACGACTTTCGGTACGAATAGTGAGGAAGGTTCGGGGCTGGGATTGCTGCTGTGCCGGGAGTTTGTCCATATCAACGGGGGGAAGCTTTGGTTTACTTCGGAGGAAGGAGTAGGCTCTATATTCAGTTTCTCTTTGCCGAAATTAGTATAGATAAGGTCTGCCATCTTTTTGATGTGTTGGTAAACGTTTTTTGGCTTTCAGGCTCTTAAACTATGCAATTTTATAATTCATTTTGATATATTACTTATTATGAATCATTTGGTCATTATGGCAGGCGGGGTCGGGAGTCGTTTCTGGCCGATGAGTACGCCGCAAAAGCCTAAACAATTTATCGACGTACTCGGCACGGGAAGAACGCTTTTGCAATTGACGGTGGATCGCTTTTCGGGGATCTGTCCGATGGAAAACGTGTGGGTGGTCACTTCGGTGAAATACCGGGAGCTGGTGAAGGAGCAATTGCCGGGCATTCCCGAATCGAATATTCTCCTGGAACCGTGTATGCGGAATACGGCCCCTTGTATCGCTTATGTAGCCTGGAAAATAAAAAAGAAGGATGCCGGGGCGAATCTGGTGATTTCCCCTGCCGACCATATCGTTACCGATACCGCTGAATTCGGGCGTGTTATCCGGGAGGGCCTGAAGTTTGTGGAGGCCGGGGACCGGATTCTGACGCTGGGGATGTGTCCTTCGCGTGCGGAAACCGGCTACGGCTATATTAAAATCAAGACAGAGCCGGAGTCGCAGGAAGAGATCCGGGAAGTGGAAGGGTTTAAGGAAAAGCCGGATTTGCAGACGGCACGCAGGTATCTGGAAGAGGGAGGCTATTATTGGAATGCCGGGATTTTCCTCTGGAGTGTGAAAACTTTGGAAAAAGCTTTCCGGGCAAATCAACCGGAGATCGCTGCCCTGTTCGATTCTTTGGAGGGAGCGATGTATACGGCCGGCGAGCAGGACGCTATCGACCGGGTATTTCCCGAATGTCCGAATATTTCCATCGATTATGCCGTCATGGAAAAGGCCCGGAATATTTACGTTTTCCCCGCGAACTTCGGCTGGTCGGATCTGGGCACCTGGGGTTCTCTGTACGAGCAATTGCCGAAGGATGCCGCTGACAATGCCGTCGTAGGAGGAAATGTCCGGATGGTGGAGAGCCGGGGATGCGTCGTTCATGTCGCCGGGGATAAAAAGATGGTTTTGCAGGGATTGGAGGATTATATCATTGCTGAAGAGAACGGAGTGATGCTGATTTGTAAAAAGGCCGATGAGCAGAGGATCAAGGAGTTTTCGGCCGGTGTGTAGGCGGCTGGGGAGAAGAGTCTTTGAATAGCGGTCTGCAGGTTATATTTTGATAGAAAAAAGTTTAAGAATGATTCATGTAATTAATACCCACAATTCGGTGTTAAATAGTTTCCTGGCAGAAATCCGGGATAAGGATATACAAACGGACCGGATGCGTTTTCGCCGGAATCTGGAAAGGGTGGGGGAAATCCTGGCTTATGAAATAAGCAAGACTTTCGCTTACCGGTCGGTGACGGTCGAGACCCCTATCAATCCCGTTGCCGTGATGCTGCCCGTTCAGGAAGTCGTTATCGCTACGGTACTGAGAGCCGGCTTGCCGTTTCATCAGGGATTCCTGAATTATTTCGACAAGGCGGGGAATGCTTTTGTTTCTGCCCGGCGGGCTTATAGCCGGGTGGAAGGACAGATCGATATCCGCTTTGATTCGGTTTACACCCCGGATTTGACGGGTAAGCAGTTGTTGCTGGTCGATCCGATGCTGGCTACCGGTAAGTCGCTGGTCATTACTTACCGGGAATTGTTGAAACAAGGCAGTTGTCCGGTGCATACTCATATCGCTTCTGTTATTGCCAGCCGGCAGGGTGTGGATTATGTCGAAAAGGAATTAGGTACCGTGGCGGTCAGTCTGTGGACCGCTGCTCTGGATGATAATCTGACCGATAAATATTATATCGACCCGGGCTTGGGAGATGCCGGAGATCTTGCTTTCGGAGGTAAATTATAGAAGATTTTAGTCCGTAATTATTTTTAAGCTAAGACTTTTTCCATTACCTTTGCCTCTCATGGAAATGAACAGGTATTTAATCGCAGCGTTATATGTTATGGCGGGTTGCGCCGTAACGGTTCCCTTAAAAGCTCAGCCGAACGGAGAACTTTTGAGGGGAGACCGCTGCAGACTTGTCATTACGGATACCGTAAAGGTGGTTTCCGCATGCCTGGAGCAGGAGGAAAAGGCACAGAAATCCTGTCGCCTGTCCAGGGATACTATGCTTTTTGCGGGAGCCGAAACCAATCGTACCCAAAAGGCATATGAAAGAAGGACCCGGGTGCATAGCGGATCTTTATGCCGTACTTCTCATAAAATCCGGGCACCCGAAGGGCTTTGTCGATGAGGGCCGGCGACAAGGTTGCCGACCGGGATTTTTCATGTCATGACAAAGAATAACCGGAATAGCAATATGGACGGACCGGATGTCCCGGTCTGAAATCAAAAATTAGAAATCAATGGGTTTAAATGATATTTTAAAGAACCTGTTCGGAAATAAATCCGACCGGGATATGAAAGAATTGATGCCGATCGTGGCTCAGGTGAACGAGGAATGGAATAAGGTGAAGAAGATGAGCCATGATGAATTGCGGAATGCGGCAGTGGAGATGAAGGAAGAGGTCCGCAAATACATCAGTCACGAAGAAGAAGAAATTGCCTCTCTCAAAAGAGAAGTAGAGGTGGAAAGGCCTTCCATCGAGAAGCGGGAAGAGATATACAACCGCATCGATAAACTGGAAGAGCAGATCGATCAGAAAGTGGAGGAAATCCTGACCAAACTGATGCCGAGGGCTTTTGCCGTCATGAAGGATACGGCCCGCAGATTTAAGGAGAATGAAGAGATTGTGGTCCGGGCTACCCAGTTCGACCGGGATTTAGCCGTGAAGCATGATTTTGTGGAGATCGACGGCGACAAGGCCGTTTATTTTAATTCATGGATTGCAGGAGGGAATGAGGTGACCTGGGACATGGTGCACTATGATGTGCAGTTGATCGGTGGCGCTGTGTTGCACCAGGGAAAAATTGCCGAAATGGCTACCGGTGAAGGTAAGACGCTGGTGGCGACTTTGCCGGTGTTCCTGAATGCCTTGAGCGGCCGGGGTGTACATATGGTGACGGTCAACGATTATCTGGCCAAGCGTGACTCCGAATGGATGGGACCTTTGTATATGTTCCACGGGTTGTCGGTGGATTGTATCGACAGGCATCAGCCCAACTCCCCGGAACGCCGGAAAGCTTATATGGCAGACATTACCTTCGGTACCAATAACGAATTCGGCTTCGATTATCTGCGTGACAATATGGCCATCTATCCGGAGGATCTGGTGCAACGGAAACATAATTTTGCCATTGTCGATGAGGTGGACTCCGTCTTGATCGACGATGCCCGTACTCCTTTGATTATTTCCGGGCCTGTGCCCAAAGGGGATGACCAGATGTTCGACGAATACAAGCCGAGGGTGGAGCGACTGGTGAAAATGCAGCAGGAGTTGGTGATGAAAGTATTTAAGGAAGCCCGGGAACTGCTGGGCAGCGACGATGCGAAGAAACGGAAGGAAGGAGGAGTATTGTTGCTGAGAGCGCATAAGGGATTGCCGAAATATAAGCCTTTGATTAAATTCCTGAGTGAGGAAGGGAACAAAGCTATGCTCATCAAAACTGAAAACGAGTATATGCAGGAAAACAACCGCAGGATGCCGGAGATTACCGATCCGCTCTATTTTGTGATCGATGAAAAGTTAAATTCCATCGACCTGACCGATAAGGGACACGATACGCTGACGGCTGCGGGAGAAGATCCTAAGTTCTTTATTTTGCCGGATATCGGCAGTGAGATAGCCGAGATCGAGAAAACGGTGAAGGATGAGAGTGAACGATTGGCTAAAAAGGACGACCTGATCCAGCATTATGCCATGAAATCGGAACGGGTGCATACGGTCAATCAATTACTGAAGGCATATACTTTGTTCGAGAAAGACGTAGAATATGTGTTGCTGGACAATAAAGTAAAGATCGTGGATGAGCAGACCGGCCGTATCATGGAAGGAAGACGCTATTCCGACGGTTTGCATCAGGCGATAGAGGCTAAGGAAGGGGTGAAAGTGGAAGCGGCAACCCAGACCTTTGCGACGATTACTTTGCAGAACTATTTCCGTATGTATCATAAGCTGGCGGGTATGACCGGTACTGCTGAAACGGAAGCGGGAGAGTTTTGGGATATCTACAAGCTGGATGTGGTGGTGATTCCTACCAATAAGCCTGTGATCCGTATCGATGCCAATGATTTTGTATATAAGACCAAGCGGGAGAAATATAATGCCGTGATCGACGAGATCGTACGGTTGGTAGAGTTGGGACGGCCGGTGTTGGTGGGCACCACTTCGGTGGAAGTGTCCGAGTTGCTGAGTCGTATGCTGAAGCTGAGAGGTATCAGACATAAAGTATTGAATGCCAAGCAGCACCCGCGCGAGGCAGAAATCGTTGCGGAAGCCGGTCAGTCGAAAACCGTGACCATAGCTACCAATATGGCCGGTCGTGGTACGGACATCAAGCTGAGTGCCGAGGTGCGGGCCGCGGGTGGTCTGGCCATCATAGGCACGGAGCGCCACGATTCCCGGCGCGTGGACCGGCAGTTGCGCGGACGTGCCGGACGTCAGGGAGATCCGGGATCGTCACAGTTCTTCGTATCCCTGGAAGACGATCTGATGCGTTTGTTCAGTTCCGAACGGATTATCCGGGTGATGGACCGTCTGGGACATCAGGAAGGAGACGTTATTCAGCATTCTATGATCACTAAGTCGATCGAACGGGCGCAAAAGAAGGTGGAGGAAAATAACTTCGGCATCCGGAAGCGCTTGCTGGAATATGACGACGTGATGAATTCCCAGCGAACGGTCATTTATAAGCAACGTCGTCAGGCTTTGCTGGGAGAACGTATCGGAGTGGCTGTGGCCAACAATACCTACGACGTTTGTGAATCCATCGTTATGGAATATCAGCCGGTGAACGATTTGGAGGGTTTCCGCATGGAGGTATTGAGGGTGTTGTCCGTCGATTTTGAAGTCCAGCCGGAAGCTTTCCAGAAAGCCCGTCCGGATGAACTGACCGAGAAATTGTATAAATATGTGCGGGAAGCTTATCAGCGCAAGGTGGAAGCGATAGCTAAGCAAGCCTGGCCGGTGATCAAGAATGTTTATGAAACCCGTGGGGATGTTTTCAAGAATATCGGAGTGCCTTTCACGGATGGGATAAGACTTTTCAACGTAATCGCCGATCTGGAGAAAGCTTATCACTCACAGGGTGAGGATTTGATGCGCTCGTTTGAAAAAGCGGTTATTCTGGCTCATATCGACGATGCCTGGAAAGAACATCTGCGCGAGATGGACGATCTGAAGCAATCGGTGCAAAATGCGACCTACGAGCAGAAGGATCCTTTGCTGATTTACAAATTCGAATCTTACAATTTGTTTAAATCCATGGTGGATAAGATCAACAAGGGTATGGTATCGACTTTAATGAAGGGACAAATCCCCATTCAGGAACCGGAACGTGTCCGGGAAGCTGAACAAAGACGCACCGATCTGAGCAAGTTGCGGGAAAGTCGCTCGGAGGCTCAGGCTGCTGCTGCGGCGGCAAACCGTGAACCGGCACGCAACCACGAACCTGTAAAGGTGGGGCCTAAGGTGGGACGCAACGATCCCTGTCCTTGCGGAAGCGGATTGAAATATAAGAATTGCCACGGTAAAAACGAATAACGAGGAACGTATAGCGATGAACGATGATAATTGTATTCGTCGTTCATCGTTTATCATTCATCGTTCATTATTCATTGCTTATCATTCGTCATATGTTGGAACTATTTATCAACTGGGATGTGAGTCCCGAAATTTTTAATCTCGGTGGAATATCCATCCGTTATTACGGGCTTTTGTTTGCTTTGGCTTTTGTCCTGGGTTATAAAGTGGAGGTAAAGATGTTTAAGTCGGAAGGGCTTCCCATAGCCTGGTTGGATAAATTGTGGTTGTACGTAGCCATAGCTACCATTATCGGTGCAAGGCTGGGACATTGTATTTTCTATGACTGGGCCTATTATAGCCAGCATCCGCTGGAGATGATCCTGCCGGTACGTTTCGAACCCCATTTTAAGTTTACCGGTTACCAGGGATTGGCGAGCCATGGGGCTGCTATCGGTATTATTGCCGGGTTGTGGTATTATTCCCGTAAGGTCAGTAAAAAATCCATTTTTTGGATTCTGGACCGGGCAGTGATTCCGATTGCTTTAGCGGGCTTTTTTATCCGGATGGGTAATTTGATGAATTCGGAGATCGTCGGTTTGCCGACAACCATGCCTTGGGGCTTCCGGTTTATTCATTCCGGCTTAAACGATCCAGAACTTCCCCGTCATCCGGCTCAGTTGTACGAAGCCATCTGTTATCTGATCAGCTTTTTTGTTTTGATGCATCTCTACTGGCGTACGAAGGTGAAAGAGAATATGGGTTTTATCTTCGGAGCGTTTCTGATTCTTATTTTTACGGCCCGTTTTATCATTGAATTTGCTAAGGAAGTTCAGGAACCCTGGGAAGCCGGAATGGCGCTGAATATGGGGCAGATTTTAAGTATTCCTTTTGTCCTGGCAGGTTTGTTTATGTTATGGTATAGCCATAAATTGCCTGATAGGAGATGAGGTTTAGAGTTGAGAGTTTAAAGTTGAGGAGATTATAGATTATAGATTATAGATTATAGATTGGGGGGAGGAAGGTGAGTATGTATGAAAAGGGATTTATGGAGGAAGCCATTCGTTTGGCTGTAGAAAATGTGAAGAAGGGTACAGGCGGACCCTTCGGTGCCGTGATTGTCAAAGCAGGGGAAATTATAGCTGCCTGTGGCAATACCGTTACTCCCGATCATGATCCCACGGCGCACGCCGAAGTGAATGCTATCCGGGAAGCCTGTCTCAAATTATCTTCGCACCAGTTGGACGGCTGTGAGATTTATTGCAGTTGCGAACCCTGTCCGATGTGTCTGGGAGCCTTCTATTGGGCCCGGCCTGCACGGGTTTATTATGCTTCGACCCAAGAGGATGCTGCAAAGGCGGGTTTCGACGATTCGTTCATCTATCGGGAAATCGAACTGCCGGAAGCTGAACGGAGGATCCCTTTTCTTCATTATAAAGAAGACGGAACCGGTGAGGAGTTCCGTCTGTGGCAAGTATCCGAAAACAAATCCGATTATTGACTATTGGACCAATCGCCTGGTGAATTTTAGCTGAGATAGTGCCCAGACCACTCCTGCGCTGATGAGGAAAGCGGAACAAGCGATGCCTATAATTTTGAAAGCGACCGGAAGGGCCGGAAAGTGGCTGAATGCGTCGTACATCATCTGAACGATCACGAAATGCGAAAGATAGATTCCGAACGTCAGGGAAGCCAGACAGGACATTACCACCGAGGATTCTGTTTGCAGTTTCTGTACGATCACAAAAACAGGAAAGGTCATCATAAATACATTGATACCGGCGAAATACCATACAATTTCCAGATAGGCGTAATTGCCGGGAAAATGCTTTTGGGTTTCGAGAAATCCCAGAGAAGTGATCAGGTAGCCGATGAGGAACGATGGGATGCAGATGGCCAAGGTCTTTTGCCAACTCCAATGGAGCGGATATTTTACAAGGTAATGCGCCAGCACCAGATAGCCTATAAATCCCGACACATAATAGAAACTGCCGTAGTCGTTCCAATCACAGATGCCGAACAGGCCCATATTGCCGTAGTTCCCCGGGTATCCCAGAAGAGGCGCAGCCATTTTGAGGTAGGGCAAAATCAGAGAGATACCCCAGATCTTCAGAAATAGTTCGATCTCTTTTCGGGAGGCGCGTTCCAGCCATTGTCCGAATATCGGCATCACAAAATAAAGTCCTGCCAGCATATATACGTACCATAGCGGTGTGGTGTCGTAATTGAAATTGAAAATAAAGGTGTAAAATTTGCGAAGGGTTGCCGCCCAGGTGTGGTCCTCCATAACGATATTGGGACTTTGGGTGGAGACCGCGAAATTCAGATAGACATAGTAAATCAGCGGTAAGGCGATGGACCAGAAGATCAGGGGAAGCAGCAAACGGCCCAGTCTCTTTTTATAGAAGCCGGACATATCCAGGCGGATGGGAAACAGGAGCACCCCGGACATCATCACGAATAGGGGCACGCAGCATCGGACCATACTGCCTGAAAATACAGCTGTCAGAAAAGCATTCCGGTCGCTGTCGAATAAACCGGTAAACGGATCGCAACTATGCGAAAAAACAACCAAGAAACAGGCAATAACACGCAAAAGGTCTATCCAACCTAAATTTTCTTTTTTCTTAATTTCCATATAATTTTTCTTAAATGCACATTCGGGCATAAAGGTAGTAGAAATCGAAGGCAGAATGTACAAGTTTACTGGAAAGTTTTGCTAAGATGCAGCCTATCTTAGGCAAACATCTTGAATCTTTGACCGATAACCTCAAAATTTTAATCTTTCATCTTTATCTGCAATTTATATGTATTTTTGCGTTGCTATGGACATGATAAGTTTAGTAACGGGAATTTTAGCCGGTGGTTCGGTTGTGTTTGTATTTATGCGGACCAGCCGGAAGGCATTGGAAGTAAAAAATGCATTGTTGCAGGAAGACCGGTTGCAGTGGCGGGCAAAAGAACAGCAAATATTGCTGGAGAAAACGGAGATATTGAAAGAAAATGTGCGTTTGAAGGAGTATTTGCACCATTTGGAGGAACGCCTGGAGCATCAGAAAGAGGAGATGGGAGAGGCCCGACAAGTGTTGACCGATCAATTCCGGAATCTGGCGGGAGAGATTTTGGAAGATAAATCCAGACGTTTTACGGAGACCAACCGCGAAAATATGGAGAAGATCCTGCATCCTTTAAGTAAAGATCTGGAAGAATTCCGCAAGATGGTGGACGAGGCTTATCACAAGGAATCTACGGAGCGGACGGTGCTGGAACGGAAGATTGCGGAATTGGTGCAATTGAACAATCAGATCCGCCTGGACGCCGTCAATCTGACGAATGCTTTGAAAGGGAATACAAAAGTACAGGGAGATTGGGGGGAAATGATTCTGGAGCGCATATTGGAGAATTCGGGTTTGACGAAAGGGAGGGAATATTTTATTCAGGAAACATTGAAAGATGAATCCGGTGGTGTGCTTTATAGTGAGACCGGTAACCGTATGCGTCCCGATGTGATCATTGTTTATCCCGGCAACCGGAAGGTCATTGTAGATTCGAAGGTTTCGCTGACCGCCTATGTGAACTATTGCAATGCAGAGGACGATGCGGGACGTGATCTGGCCCTGAAAGCTCACCTGCAATCGGTACACCGGCATATCGAGGAACTCTCGCGCAAGGATTATAGCGGTTGGACCGGAGGAACCCTGGATTTTGTGATGATGTTTGTCCCTAATGAAGCCTCCTATTTGCTGGCGATGCAGACGGAACCTGCCTTATGGAATGAAGCTTACCGGAAACGGGTGCTTTTGTTGAGTCCCGCCAATTTGATCGTTTCCCTGAAGCTTACGGCCGATTTATGGAGCAGGGAGTATCAGAACCGCAATGCCCTGGAAATTGCCGACAGGGGAGCGAAGCTGTATGATAAATGTCTGGCTTTTCTGGAAAGCTTTACGGACATCGGTGAACAAATCCGTAAAACACAGGAAACTTATGATCAGGCATACAAAAGATTGAAGAGCGGCAATGGAAATTTGATTGCACAAACCCAAAAATTAAAGGAGTTGGGGATTCAGTCTAAAAAGAAAAACAAGGATATCTTGTAGAAATCTTTATTGCATTTTCAAAGAAAATAAACGTATCTTCGTAGGGATTATTTAAAATTAGTTTTAAGAAGAAATTTTAAGGAATAATTTTCAATAAGCCGAAAAGGATATGTTTATTTTTAAGAAAGTTGTATGGAGTTGCGGTTTGTTTATGCTGGGTCATTTCACCGCAGTTTGTGCGCTTCCTTTGCAGGAAGCGATGATTATGCCGATGGGAGATACCTTGCGTACCCGTCCTGAACGTGTAAACAATGCGGAGAGCCGTGCTTTTCCATCGGTTTTCAATCAGGACGGCGGATCATGTGGGTCGGCATCCCGCATCGGTTATATGTTTACGCATGAAATCAATGCTTTCCGTGATGCGGACGCTTCAAGGCCCGAAAACATTTATCCTACTCATTTTACCTGGCTGCTGACCAATAGCCATTCGGGCAAGGAAGGGATGGCCAAGGCCAACGGGATTCCGGATGCCACGGTATTCGGCGGAAAGACTTATTCGAAGGTTTTTGGAAATCAGGATTGTTCGAGTGCCGATTTCGGCTGGATGCAAGGATACGACAAATGGTATTCTGCTATGTTCAACCGCATTTCCCACAATTCGTTTTCTCCCTATGGAGTGGATACGGAAAAAGGCCGGGAATTCGTAAAAAACTGGCTCTGGAATCATCAGGGCGACGATGATTTTTCGATTGGAGGAATCTGTGGGATAGGTGTTGCCAGCGCGTGTAAACAGGCTCCCATCGCGGATGATCCCGAGGGGAGGAATGCCGCTGCCGGGGTGGTGGGGCAAAAATATGTCACCCGCTGGGGCGACGGGGTGGATCATGCCCTGACCATTGTCGGTTATGATGACCGGTTGGTTTTTGACCTGGATAGCAATAATATATACGGCGAAAAAGAGAAAGACGAATGCGGTGCATGGATCATCGTAAATTCGT
>CAJKZL010000058.1 GCA_905204385.1 uncultured Odoribacter sp.
GTCGCAGTTGAAGCAGCCCTGGGACACGACATCGGCATTGTCTCCCTGCCCGGAGAACTGGTAAAAGAGCAAATACGGCTGAAAAAAGTCGATCTGGAAAGGAATCCCCTGAAAAAAGTCTATCGTAAAGCCAAGCCACACGATATTGAAAAATGGCAACAAGCCATTGCCCTGGAACACGATACCATGATACGCTCCAGAAAAATCGCCGCGGACCTGAAATTAAACATGAAAATTGGAGATGTCGAATATCAGGGAGACAAGACAAAGGCGATCTTCTATTACATTGCAGACGACCGGGTAGATTTCCGCACTCTGATCAAGGTGCTGGCAGAAACTTTCCGCATCCGGATCGAGATGAAGCAAATCGGTACCCGTCAGGAAGCAGGCCGTATCGGAGGTATAGGCACTTGCGGCCGCAAACTCAGCAGCTCTACATTCATCACCAATTTTGTATCGGTATCCACAGCAGCAGCCCGCTATCAGGACATCTCGTTGAATCCTCAGAAATTAGCCGGGCAATGCGGCAAGCTGAAATGTTGTCTCAATTACGAAGTGGATGCCTATATCGACGCACAGAAAGATTTTCCTCCGACCAACATACCGTTAAACACCGGAGACGGCTTGCTATATCATCAGAAAACAGATATTTTCGGAGGCACCATGTCGTATACACCCGATAAGGAAGGAAAGGGCATCTTTATCCAGATTCCGGTAAAACGGGTGAAAGAGATCATCACCCTGAACCGCAAAGGAATTATTCCGCCGAAAGCGGTAGAAAACGCGGAAAAAATCCCTGAAGACATCAAATATACCGATGGCGTCGGGGAGGAAAGCCTGAATCGTTTCGATGAGAAAAAACAACCTAAAAAACGGCACTCCCGTCACAAAAACAATAATAACCGGGAAAATGGTAACAATAATGCCTCCCGGAACGAAAAATATGAAAAGAGCGGCGAAAACACCCAACAGCATGAAGGTAAAGGAGGAGACGGCAACCGTTCCGGCCGCAATCGTCAGGGACAAAGGCCTCCGCGAAATAATCCCAAATCGGATCACCGCCGGGATGCCCGTTCTCAAAACAGAAACAGGCCGAAACCTGACCAGAATCAGCAAACTCAAAATGAACAATGATGCAAAACTATCGTCCGTTTTCCGGCATTACACCTGCAGTTAAAGTACTGATCATCATCAATGTGGCGATGTATCTACTCAGCCTGTTCGTTGAACGGAGCATGCATATCGACATTGCACATATTTTAGGGCTTTATTTGCCCCAATCCCCCTACTGGGGACCCTGGCAATATGTGACCCATATGTTTATGCACGGAAGCATCAGTCACCTGTTTTTTAATATGTTCGCCCTCTTTATGTTCGGACGAATCCTGGAATCCGTCTGGGGGAGCAAAAGATTTTTGGTATTTTACTTTGTCTGCGGTATCGGAGCAGGGTTGTTGAATAGTCTGGTAGGATGGTACGAAATACACCGTCTGCTGGAACAATATGCCGCTTTTCAAGCTCATCCCACTCCCGATTTATTAACCGATCTGGTCAATCGTCAACTGGGACGTCCTACCGATCAGGTATGGCAATTTATCGACAGTTGGATCAACAATCCCGATTCCACCCAATATGCCGAGGCGGGTAAGCAACTCTTTCAGCAAATCATCAACCGACAAATCAACATTCCGATGATCGGAGCCTCCGGCGCAATTTTCGGTATTTTGCTGGCTTTCGGTATGTTGTTTCCCAATACCGAATTGTATTTTATTTTTATTCCTATTCCCA
The DNA here is from genome assembly GCA_905204385.1 of uncultured Odoribacter sp. Next base: position 1,789 of record CAJKZL010000058.1, read on the forward strand.
TCAAGGCCAAATATTTCGTCATCGGCTACGGCTTACTCGAAATATACCTGGGCATTCAGAATAGCGCTACCGATAACGTCGCTCATTTTGCCCACTTAGGAGGAATGTTATTCGGTTTCCTCCTGATAAAATACTGGAATAAAAACCGGAAAAAATTCTTTTAGCAATTCCGGATTCACTATTACGGTTTCACCTCGATAAAGGTGAAACCGTAATAGTGAATCCGCCCCCTAAATCTGAACTATGGATTACAAAATGTACGGAGGGAATTTTTCGGAAGGCATCGGAAAAGGAATCAAATCCTCTTTCAGGCAAGGTTCATCCCTAACCCGGCTCATTTATATCAACTGTGGAGTTTTTTTATTGCTGAAGATTCTGTATATCTTCTTTTTACTGGCCGGCGAAGGACAGGATTTTTACGACCATCTGCTGGAATGGGTAGGCGTGCCGGCCTATCCGGAATATTTATTATACCGTCCCTGGACCCTGTTGACTTATATGTTTACTCAATTCGGATTTCTACATCTATTATTCAATATGCTGTGGTTGTACTGGTTCGGTAGTTTTTTCCTGAATTATTTTACAGAACGTCAACTCACGGGCGTCTATCTTCTGGGCGGCTTTGCCGGGGCAGCTTTGTATATTGCAGCCTATTCCGCTTTTCCTTATTTCGACCCGCTCACTCGCATGTCGTCCTGGGCTATCGGATCATCGGCATCGGTGATGGCAATCGTTTTTGCCGTCTGCACTTATCTCCCGCAGCACAAGGTATACATTTTCCTGATCGGGCCTGTCAAATTGATTTACCTGGCGATATTTACCGCTCTCATCGACGTCCTCAGCATCCAATACGGGAATGCCGGAGGACATATCGCCCATTTAGGAGGCGCTTTTTCAGGCTGGCTTTTCATCCTGGGAGTACGCCGCAATAAAGATTTTGTCAGCGGATTCCTCGGGTTCTTCGAACGCATTCCCCGTTTTTTTTCCGGCAAAAAGAAAATGCGGGTGAAATACAAAAAACCGGTATCCCAAATGAACGACAGGGAATACAACGAATATAAAAAAAGACAAAACGACAGGATCAACGAAATACTGGATAAAATTTCCAAATCAGGATATGAAAGCCTGAGCCGCGAAGAAAAAGAAATTTTATTCCGCTCGGGGCGCAATTAAAAAAAGAAAGCCGATGTTAAAATTCATCGATAAAATTGTTTGCCTGATCAGCATATTGGCGATTATTTGCCTGCTGGGAGCCTATACTTCAGCCTATATTGATCCGAATATGTTCGTATGGCCTTCCCTACTCGGCCTCGCCTATCCTTATTTACTCCTTGTCAACCTCATATTGCTTTTCTACTGGCTTATCCGCTGGCGAAGCATGTTCTGGGCGGTATTGGTCGTCCTGATCGCAGGCGTACCTACATTCATGACCTATTATGGAACTGCAGACAAACAAACAAAGGTTCCTGCGCCCGACTTAACGGTTTTGTCCTACAATATCCGCTATTTCGATGTCTACGCATGGACCAAGCAAAAAGACACCAAGGAAAAGCTGCTGAGCTACCTGAACGATTTTAAGGGAGACGTCATCTGCCTCCAGGAGTTTACAACATCGGGGCCCGCTCAAAGCCGACAGGAGCTTGTCCGCCGGCTACACACCTATCCTTACCACCATATATACAAGGATATGGCCATATTTTCCCGTTTTCCACTGATCCATCGGGGCCAGCTAGCCTTTACTTCCGGCCAGAGCGGTTCGTGCATTTACTGTGACCTCCTCTGTCATAAAGACACCGTCAGGCTATACAGCGTCCACCTGGAATCTTATAAATTAGGAAAAAAAGAACGGCAATTCGTCCAGGATATCGGCCAAGGACTCAAAAGGGAAGAACTCTCCGACGGCGTGAAAAATCTGTTCAGCCGCATCACCCGGGCCAATCGGAACAGGGCGCTCCAGGCAGATCTGATCAAAACCCATTTAAACCAGTCTCCCCATAAAGTCGTTCTGTGCGGCGACTTTAACGATACTCCCCTTTCCTATACCTACGAAAAAATCAAAAAAGGATTATCCGACAGCTTCATTGAAAAAGGCCGCGGGCTAGGCAATACCTACATCGGAGAATTTCCCTCTTTCCGCATAGATTATATCCTCCATTCTCCTGAAATAACAACCGTCGGCTATACCCGCCCGGACCTCCGGCTATCGGACCACTACCCGGTAAAAGCCGCGTTGAAGCTAAAAAATTAAGCTTCCCCTGTCCGGACATGGCAAAAAGACATAAAATTCCAATTTTCCACCTCAAAATTTTCAGTTTAAGGATTGCAGTATAACTTTTTTATACTATTTTTGCAAGAGAAATTTGACATTGAACCCGGGGGGTTAGCTCAGTTGGCTAGAGCGCTTGCATGGCATGCAAGAGGTCGTCGGTTCGACCCCGATACTCTCCACTCAGAAGTTCTTAAAGTTTGTAAAGTTCATAAAGTTTATGACTGAAAGCATTCCGTATGAGGAAACTTTCCATTAACTTTATGGACTTTATTGTTTAAAATAAGTTCTTTACCGAAGCAAGATGGAGGAATCAGAGAAGCAATTAACCAAAAAGATCAGTCCCTACAAGATCATCTATCCGATCCTGATCGGACTGGGGGTTGTGTCTTATATGCTTTATAAAGAATTCGACATCACCGCTTTTCAGCAAATCACCTTTACCTGGACTTCGGTATGGTGGTTGTTGGCCGCTATCGGTTGTATGTTTATCCGGGATCTGGGATACGTCGTGCGGATCCGAGTGCTGTCGGGGAAGCGCTTGAGCTGGATCAAATCCATCCGCATTATTTTTCTTTGGGAATTTACCTCTGCCGTTACCCCTTCGGCCATCGGAGGGACGAGTCTGGCGATTTTATTCGTCAATAAAGAAGGCATAAAAGTGGGTCGCAGTTCTGCCATTGTTATGGCAACTTCTTTTCTGGATGAATTATATTTTATCCTGATGTTTCCCATTATCCTGCTCTGCGTCAGCCAGACCGCCTTGTGGAATATGCCGGGAGTAAACGAAGGGGTCAGCAAAAGTCTCATCTGGTTTGCCGTGGGAGGGTATGCCATCAAACTGGTTTACCTGATGATTCTCAGCTATGGATTGTTTAAAAATCCCCGAGGGCTGAAATACCTGATCATGAAGTGCTTTAAACTACGGATTTTGCGTAAATGGCGGCATAGCGCTAATGAAGCAGGCTCCGATATCATCCGCAATTCTTACGAACTGCGGCATATGCCTTTTTCTTTCTGGCTAAAAACCTTCGGAGCCACTTTTTTCTCCTGGACCGCCCGCTACTGGGTGGTGAATGCTTTGTTGATGGCCTTTTGGGCCGGACACTATAATTGGGCTACTCAATTTTTAATCTTTGCCCGTCAACTGGTGATGTGGATTATGATGCTGATCAGCCCGACACCCGGAGGCAGCGGATTTGCCGAATTCGTATTCAAGGAATATCTGGGTGAATTTCTGCCCAGCGCAGGAGTGGCCATCGCCATGGCGATACTGTGGCGACTGATCACTTATTATCCCTACCTGTTTATCGGCGTACTGATTGTCCCCAAATGGGTAAACAAACATTTCGGAGGGAAATCGTCTTCTAAAAGGAAGGCTGAAACTGAATTGCAACCCTCAAAATAATATCATATGTTCTCACTCTTTAAAAAACCGGAATACAGAAGATTCAATTTAAAACCCCGGTATTGGGATCCTGAAAAAGAAGCCCGGGAAGAACGGGAGAAAAGAATAAAGGCTGAATTAGGCCTGATGGACGACGAAAATTATACACCTCATATCCGGGGCGAATTCCGGAAAGAATACAATAAGCGGAAAGCTTCCAGAAGCACTATCACTTCGTCACAGACGATTCGTTTATTTATGATTCTGGTCCTGCTTTTCATTGTAGCCTTTTTTGTGTTTATTAAAAATCCGGAAGGCATAATGCGTTTCTTCGGACTATAAAAATAGAAAACCGGAAATTTTATCCGGGCTTTCTGTTTTTAGCTATACTCTTTAAATATGGATATCGTTCATTTATTACCGGATTCGGTAGCTAATCAAATCGCAGCGGGTGAAGTGGTACAGCGGCCTGCCTCCGTGGTTAAAGAATTAATGGAAAACGCGATCGATGCAGGGGCCCGGAATATACAAGTTATACTTAAAAACGTCGGGAAGGCCGTCATCCAGGTGATAGACGACGGAAAAGGGATGTCTCCCATGGACGCACGCATGGCTTTTGAAAGACATGCCACCTCGAAAATCTCCTCCGCCCAGGACCTTTTCAGTATTCGCACGCTGGGATTCCGGGGAGAGGCGTTGCCCTCCATCGCTTCTGTTGCCGAAGTGGAGCTGAAAACGCGTCAGGAAGGAGAGGAACTCGGAACCTGCATTTTTATCGCCGCCTCCGAACTCAAAAGCCAGGAAGCGGTAAGCATGCCGCAAGGGACCAATATTGCTGTAAAAAATCTTTTTTACAACATCCCCGCCCGACGGAAGTTTTTGAAATCGGATACGACGGAATTAAGAAACACCACCACTGAATTTTTACGGGTAGCGCTCACTTATCCGGGCATCGCTTTAACTTTGGTCAACAACGGCAATACGATCTATAACCTCCCGGCTTCGGGCTTACGCCAACGTATTGTGAATGTGTTCGGGAAATCGATAAATAGCCGGCTGATCAACATTGATTGCGAGACAGGCCTGGTCGATATTACCGGCTTCATTTGCAGCCCGGAACAAGCCCGGAAAACATACGGAGAACAATTTTTCTTCGTCAACAATCGCTTTATGAAGCATCCTTTTTTTCATAAAGCAGTGATGGAAGCCTATTCGGGTTTAATCAGCCCAGAATGCATTCCTTCTTATTTTATTTACTTCCAAGTAGATCCTTCCTCTATCGACGTCAATATCCATCCCACTAAAACAGAAATCAAATTTCAGAATGAAACGGATTTTTTCCAGATTTTAATGGCAGGAATAAAAGAGGCGTTGGGCAAATTCAATATAACACCTCCCCTGGATTTCGACACCGAAGGAAGCCTGGATTACCTTCCACAGGAAAGTTCCGGTGAGAAAAACTATGTTCCCCGGATTTCCATCAATCCCGGCTATAATCCATTCAATTATACGTCGGGAAAAATCACCCCTGAAGATGCCGGCTTCGAGCAGGAAGCGAAGATGTCTTCTCACCATAGAGAAAAAGTGCCCGCCAATTGGGATATCCTGTTCGACGGGATAAAGGAAAAAGAAGAACCTGTACAGACCGTTATACCGGAAATGTCGGAAATCGTTCAGCCGTTCATACAAACGGCCTCCTGCTTCTTTCAAATCAAGGGTCGATATATCGTCACCCCGGTGCATAGCGTGCTGATGCTTATCGATCAAAAGCGGGCTCACGAACGTGTACTTTTCGAAAAATACCTGGACACCCTTGCTTCCCACCAGACAACGGGACAAAAAAGCCTTTTCCCCGAAGTGCTCGAACTTTCCGCATCGGATTTTATGCTCATCGGAGAATTATTGCCCGACTTGGAATATTTAGGTTTCGAACTCAATGTTTTCGGCAAAAATTGCTATGCCATTCATGCAACACCTCCCGATTTATCGTATACCCACGCCAAAGAAGTGTTGATCGAACTCATCGAGCATTATAAAAATACAGAAGGCAGCATACGCGAAAAAATGCAGGAACGGGTGGTATCGGCCCTGGCGAAAGCCTCGGCGATCGGGTACAATATCCCACTGACCTGCGAAGAAATGAGAGAAATGACCGAACAACTTTTTGCCTGTAAGCACCATCATTTTACGGCAGACGGCAAAACCATCCTTCATATCCTCAAGTACGAAGATGTAAATAGCTGGTTTAAATAGAATCGGTATAAAAGCGAGATCATGGCGCTAAGATTGGAACATATTACGAAGTGTTACGGGAAACAAAAAGCCCTCGACGATATCGGCTTTCAACTGAAAAAGGGAGAAATATGCGGCTTTCTAGGTCCCAACGGAGCAGGGAAATCCACTACCATGAAAATAGCGACCGGTTATCTAAGGGATTATGCGGGAAAAGTGACGCTCAATGGAAATGATATCCGCCACACCCCTCTGGTAGTCAAAGCCCAAATCGGTTATCTTCCGGAACACAATCCTCTCTATCCGGAGATGTATATCCGGGAATACCTGGAATACGCCGCCCGTTTATACCGCGTTCCTCATCCCCGCCAGGAAGTGGATCGTATCATAGCGTTAACCGGGTTACTGCCGGAAATCAACAAAAAAATAGGACACTTGTCGAAAGGCTTCCGGCAAAGGGTGGGATTAGCGCAAGTCCTGATACACGATCCTCAAGTGTTGATTCTGGACGAGCCTATGACGGGACTGGATCCTAATCAACTGGAAGAGATCCGCAATCTGATACTCCAGGCAGGGCAAGAGAAAACAGTACTCTTGTCCACTCATGTCATGCAAGAAGTGGAAGCGATATGCAATCGCGTGATCATTATCGATAAAGGAAAAATCGTTGCCGACGAACCCATCGAAAAACTCCATACGTTAAAAGCCAATCAACAGCTTATCTTCGTCCGCTTTGCGCCCGGCAGCGACAGCAATTGGCTACGGCAATCCTCGTTTCAGGCCCGTCCGCATACTGCAGATAGTTGGTATATCGATGCCGGCAAGGGTGGAGATCCTCGTTCCGCTTTGTTCTATGAGGCCGCTTCCCGTCATTGCCCTATCATTGAAATGAGAACAGAAGAATATCATTTAGAAGAAATATTCAGGGAAGTGACCCATCGTCCGGCACTTCCCTGAAATTCTTATCTCCAAGCGGAGGTCTTTTTTATGCGTGAATACGCCTCTAAAATCAGATACCTTCCAATTGATTTAAAGTTTCCACCGTCTCAGGATTGGAAGGACGTGTCATGTCCGCAGCAATGATCTTGCCTTCTTTGTCCAGCAAAATAAACCTGGGGATACCGCGAATCATAAAAGCATCCATAAAGCTTTGATCCTTGCCATTATGCAATTGTATGCCTCCCAGTTTGTCTTCCTTGACCATCTTTTCCCAGGCAGCTTTATCCTGATCACAGGATATACTTACAAAATGAATATTTTTATTCTTATATTGGTGTTCTAACTTCTGGAGATGAGGGATCTCACCGCGGCAAGGTCCACACCAGGTAGCCCAAACATCGATATACACATACTTACCTGCCAAATCGCTCAAATCAACTTCTTTCCCCTGAATATCCAGATATTTGAATCCGGGTGAAGGCTGGCCTTTGGCGATTTTAGACCATTTAGCACATAAAGCGTCGAATGCCGCCTTTTTAGCGGGCGTAGTTACCTTTTCATTGTATATCGGAGCAATCTCGGCCAGATGATCCACTCCTGAACGATCTACATAGCTTGTCACGAAGCGGTCCACAAAATATTCCGCCAACTCGGGATTTTTGATATTTTGCCGAACATACTCCAATTGTCCCTTCAGATACACCAGAGGATCGTAGCCACTCATATTTTTCCCGGCCATAACGCCGATCAGGCCTTCCTGGGCCGACAGGTATTCGGGAATGCTCATCGGATCCGTCTCTTCCGTTATGGCAGACTGCAATACCTCGTAATAGTGTGCCGACGCCTTATAAGCGGTGTCCTGAGCGTAATAGGAATGATAATCCGGGTACATAGGCAGCACTCCGTATACCATATAATGTATCCTTTTTTTCTCCATCGTCTTAAACGGCTCATCAAAAGACAAACTATCCAATACACGGTTAAGGTCTTTTTCCTGCTCCGCTAAATCCTTAATAAAATCATCCTCGTTTTCCTTGAAATCGGGACGACCGGCATACAAACGCTCGTTATTCAGATAATCGTTCTTGGAAGCTCCTTCACCGGTGAAAACCGGCATGATCCGACGACCTTCCGTCTTCAGCGACAGATCGAAACCCTTCCCGGGCTCGATAAAAACAGGTATCGCTTTTCTAGCATAACCGATCTTTGCATAGCCGGGTTTTATATCCTTGGCCAGGATAAACTTCACCATGCCCAGCGAATCCAATGTACCGGTATAAAGCGAATCGCCGGTCATCATTTTAACCGGAGTTTCCGGTTTTGCACCCTCGACATGCACACTCACTATGGTCTCAGGCGTACCGTTACTAGCCACCAAAAACCAAGCAAAAACAGAAATAAAACTAAATCTTATCATATTCTCTTTTCTTATTTTTAATGGTGCAATTTAATACACAAAAAAAAGAATTAGTTGAAAATAAGATAGTTTAACCTTTATTTAACCCCTGTATGCGGGATTTTTTCTATTCTTCTCTGGTGTCTTCCCCCTTCGAAGTCCGTCGTCAGAAAACGTTCCACAATTTCCTGCGCTTCGTCGTAGGGCAGAAAACGGGCGGGGAGGCAACAAACATTAGCATCATTATGCAGACGGGCCAGCCAGGCAATTTCCATGTTCCAACATAAAGCCCCGCGTATGCCCTGATGCTTGTTTACCGTCATACATATTCCGTTTCCACTCCCGCAGAGTGCAATCCCCCGGTCATACTCCCCCGTTTCCACTGCAGCAGCCATCGGATGGGCAGTGTCGGGATAATCCATACTTTCAGAGGAATGAGTTCCAAAATCTTTCACTTCATGTCCTTCAGAGCGAAGGTATTCAACGAGTTTTTCTTTGAATTCATAACCAGCATGGTCACAGGCAACAGCTATTTTCATGTTCATTTGTTTTTATAACCATTGGAAACAAAGTCACAATAGTCCGGTTAAAACTATTGCAAAGTTAAATAAAAACAAGAATTATAAAATACCACTCTTTCAGAAATAATACCGACTTAGAATTTCGCACACCGGCTTCTTCTGCTTAGCGTTTTCCTTAAAATATCAAAAGTGTCAAATCGGACCGACAGCCCTTTCGACACTTTTGACTTCATACCCGTTTTCTCTTAAGCCTACAGAATCAACTTATAGCCTTTACCGTGAACATTGATAATTTCAACGGAAGGATCTTTCTTCAAATGTTTCCGTAATTTGGTGATATAGACATCCATACTTCTGGCATTGAAATAGTTGTCATCGGCCCAGATATTTTTCAAAGCATAATTCCTTTCCAGAACCTTATTCACATTCAGGCATAACAATTTCAATAATTCGGATTCTTTGGTAGTCAGCTTCTGCTCCTCCTCCCCATCGAAAAGAGTTTGTTTCTTTGAATTAAAGGGCAGTTTACCGATTTTGAAGATCTCCTGTTCATCCTCCGGTTTCAAACCGGTAGAACGACGCAAAACGGCTTCGATCCGAAGCAACAATTCTTCCATGCTGAAAGGCTTGCTCATGTAATCATCGGCTCCCAGTTTAAATCCTTCCAATACATCTTCCTTCATATTCTTCGCCGTCAGGAAAATAATCGGAATTTCACTATTGATCTGACGCACCTCTTTAGCCAGCGTAAAACCGTCTTTTTTGGGCATCATAACATCAAAAATACATATATCAAAGGGCTGATTGAGAAAGGCCTCATAGGCGACTTCCCCATCTTCGCACAAAACGGTTTCCAAACCTTTCGCTCTCAGATATTCTTTCAGGAGCATCCCCAGGTTCGTATCGTCTTCTGCCAATAAAATTTTTATTTTCTCCTCCATAACTATTTAGTTTTAAATAAATTCTCTGAAAAATATACGCTTTTAGAAAAATAAAGTTCT